>JAITUM010000048.1 GCA_031286305.1 Candidatus Fibrimonadaceae bacterium
AACTCAATGTTTGGGTATAGGGTATGGGGTATAGGGTATAGGCAATGCAAAAAAACATTGTTTTTAAGCAGATTTAGTCGTTTATTTGTGCAGTTCCCTATACCCCACACCCCATACCCAAGCGAGTAAATCAGCATTTACTATAGTAAATACGGAGTTAGGGATTAATTGCGGATACTGAAAATACATCGTCCCAGTCTTTCCAAACCGGGTCGTAGCCGTTTTGCTTTATTTTTTCTTCAATTTCCGCGGGACTTCTGGAATCGTTCACCTCCCATTGCGTAAGCTCGGTTTTGGAAATTGCGTAACCTCCCGGATCTGTGCGGCTGCCTGCGCTCATTGTGGTTAAGCCGAGCATCATGGCACGGTCTCTGAAATTTGCAGACTCCCTTGTGCTTAAAGAAAGCTCAACATCCGGGAAACATATCCTGTAAGCGCATATAAGCTGAACCAACTCCCTGTTACTTGGGGTGCATAATTCAAAAGTTTGCCCTTCAAAAGGTCTTAGCCTTGGAAATGAAACGGAAAATTTGCTTCTCCAATATGTTTCCTGCAAATAATTCAAATGCAGTGCCGTGAAAAAACTATCAACTCGCCAATTTTCCAAACCGAGCAAAGCCCCTATGCCAATTTTTCTTACTCCCGCTATCCCAATCCTGTCCGGACAATGCAAGCGATGTTCAAAAATGCTTTTTTTGCCCTTGGGGTGATGCCGCTTGTAAGTTTCTTCCCTGTAAGTTTCTTGATAAATATATACCGCATTAACTCCGCTTTCTGCAAGTTTTGCATATTCTTCCATGCCAAGAGGCTGAACCTCTATTGAAATAGACGAGAAATGCTCGCGGCAAAGCTGGACTGCGCTTAATATATACTCAAAACCTGCATTTGGGCTTTCACCGGTTACCAAAAGTATATGCTCAAAAGAACCGAGTTTTTTTATCGCTTCAATTTCTGCAGCAATTTCACTTGCCGAAAGAACTCTTCGCTCAATATGGTTTTTTTGGCTAAATCCGCAATATACACAAGAATTTGTGCAATCATTTGAAAGATAGAGCGGTAAATATAACTGAATTGTTTTTCCAAAACGCTGCAAAGTCAATTCTCTGCTTTTTTTTGCCATCACTTCCAAATATGGAGCAGCGGCAGTGGAGGTTAAAGCCGCAAAATCTTCTAAATTTAAGTTTTCTTTTTTAGCAAGCGCACGTTCAACGGATTGCAAAGTGGTAGTGGTAATTTTTTCTTCCACTTCGCTCCAGTTTACTTTTGAGAAAATTGAGGAGAACATCCCAAAGCGCGTTTCGTTCATTTTGCTAAAGTAGAAAAAAAGTGCCAAAAAGTACACTTTTTTTCACTTTTTTCATTTTTTTTCACTTTTTTATATTTTTTTTCCCGTTTTTTCCGTCTAACTATAGTATGGATAAAATTAAAAGTTTTAGAGCCTTTTTTGAGGGTCTAAACCGCTACCCGGCATGTGCAGGGGCGGTTAGCGTTCTTTTGGCGCTTGGGGCAACCAAGCAATGGCAAATAGCATTTTTGCTCTGTTTGTGGATTTATGTTCTAAATCCCACTTTGCGCAAAGTTTCATTTGTAGCTTGCGCTGCCATTTTGAGCCACTATTTTTTGCAAAAAGATGGTTTCAGCTTTGCAGAAAACCCGCCGATAAGCGGCTTCGGTTATGTGGAAGAAACACTGAACAGACCAAATGGTTATGCAATCGTTTTGCAAACCGATTTTGGAAGAGCAAGGCTGAGTTATGCCGGCGAAGAAGCTCCGCTTCCCGGAGATAGCATTTTTTGGCAGGCAAAATGGTTCCCGGCTACACCGCCAACTGTGCCCGGCACTTTTAATGGCCCCGAATGGATGCGCTCCCAAGGTTACAGAGCCAGCGGGAGCATGGAAAGCGTTCAAATTTTGGGCAGCAAATTTTCTTTTCAAAGGTTTTCGTTTTTAATAAAGCAAAAAGCGGAACAAAGATTTTCAAGATTTTATGAGAGACCGGAAACCGCTCTGCTCATGGGGCTTTTGCTCGGTGACCGCTCCGGGATTTCCGAAGCGCTGCAAAACGATTTTAGAAGAACAGGACTGGTGCATGTTTTAAGCATTTCGGGCTACCATGTTGTTATGCTTGCTGGAATGCTCACTTTGTTTTTGAGATCGCTTCGCTTGCCTCGCAAATTTTCGCAAATTTTATCAATAATTCTCATGTGCATTTACGCTCCCATAACAGGCGGTTCTGCGGCGGTGTGGCGTGCCGTGCTAATGTTTTGCATAATGGAATGCGGCAGTCTTTTTCAAAAAACATCAAGTTCCATAAACGCTCTAGGAGTAGCCTTGATTTTTATTTTGCTCTTTGACCCGGAGCAGGCGTTCAACGCGGGTTTCCAGCTTTCCGCAGCGGCAACACTGGGTATTTTACTTGGACAACGCGTTAAATTACCCAGTTTTCATGGCAAAATCGGTGGTTTTTTCTCCAGCTTTATTGTAGAACCCAGTTTCATCACGCTTTGCGCAACGCTTAGCACTTTGCCATTGCTGGTTTTTCACTTTCAGGCATTTTCACCAATCTCTTGGTTGGGAAATTTGGTGGTTGTTCCGCTCGTGGGTTTGGGTATGCAGGCTGGTGTATTGTCGTTTGCAGGTATTCATCCGTTTATTTGCCAAATTTTTGCAGATTCCGGAAGCGTTCTTTTGCGGAGTGCTTCTATTATAACCGCCTTTTTAGCAGAAAATCCTTATGCCTCCTATACCGTTGGGCCTTGGCCTTTGTCGCTTTTGTTTGCCGTTTCAATTTTGGTTGTTTTGCTGCCTTTTATAAGAGGCCAAAATCCTTGGGGGCGGCGTATTGTTATTTTTTGCCTGCTTTTTTGTTCTTGTTTTTTTGTTGGTGCAGAAATTAAAAAACATCTATTCCCAAGTTGGAGTGCAACTTTTCTTGATATTGGTCAGGGGGATAGCATTTTGCTAAAAAGCCCTGGCGGGCGTTTTTACCTGATAGATACCGGGCCGCCTAGAAAGCGGAGCGTGGCGCGGGATAAGATTATTCCTTTTTTTCGCTCGCAGGGAATTTCAAAAATAGATGCTATAATAATATCTCATCCTCACTTAGACCACTATGGCAATGCGGCGGATATTTTAAAAGAGTTTCCGGTTCGGGAGCTTTGGACAACAACCTGCGCTCGAAGTTCTCCGGATAGCGCTTGGCAAGCCATTCTAAAGGTTGCCGAGTTGCAAGGCGTGAAAATTAAAAGTTTGCACAAGGGTTTAAATATAAAAGAGGAGTTGCTTCTTTCAAAAAACGAATGGAATTTGACTGTTCTTTATCCGGATTCTTCAATGTGCGAAGAGCATCAAAACAATAATTCCATAGTTTTGAGGGCTTCCGGGCTTGGGCAATCGCTTCTTTTGATGGGAGATTTGGAAAAACAGGGCGAAATGGCATTGCTTCCGCTAGATATAAAAAGCGATGTTCTTAAGCTTGGCCACCATGGTAGCAGAACATCAAGTACAAGGGAGTTTTTAGAGCGAGTTGAACCAAAATTGGCGATAATTTCTGCCGGTCAAAGAAATCGCTACAGACATCCAAGCGCAGAAGTTTTGAAAAGGCTGGATAGCCTTGGGGTCAAGCATTACGGGACTCATGAGAAAGGGAGCATTAAAGTGGAGTTTGGGAGTGGGAAGTTTGAGTAAATCATTAATTACTATATTTACCCCTTGTGAATCTTGATTTTTTTCTTAACCTAGTTTATGGGGTAGGCTCTCTTTGGTGGCTGCCTGTGCCAATTTGGGTTATTTATTTTTTCTGGTGCCGTTTTTTAGACTATCCGGCTGATTTGGAAAAGCATATACGAAGTGGCAGAATTTGGCCGTACTTGCCAAAATTTTGGAAAAGAAGGAAGCCTATCCGCGCAGCAAGCCTCTTGTGGTTTTGGCTAGGGAATCTGTCCTGTGCCAGCTCTTTGTATTATTTGTTCTCACACAGATTCTCAAACAAGTATTTTAGTTTCACACTGCTGATAATCGGCATGGTGTTATCCATATTTGCGCAAATCAAAATTCGCTCTTTAGGAACCAAGAATATCATTCGTTTGCAACAAGACAGATACTTTCAAATCTACACCCAGTTAGCAAACCAAGCCATATCCAAAGGAGACGAAGTTTCCGACAGCGAGCTTTTGGCAAAAACCCAGTGGCAGCACCAAAACGACCTTAGGCTGGCAGATAAGCAAGGAAGGTTTATGGAGTTTTTAAGGGGAGAAGCAAAGCTGTGAGGGCTTGGAAGTATGCGGAGGAAATGCTTGACAAGGTGTCGCGAACTTTTGCGCTTAATATTAAAGTTTTAGGGAAAAAATTAAGAAGACCGATTCTCCTTGCATACATCTATATGCGCATAGCAGATACCATAGAAGATGATCCCGATTTGTCTGCAAAAGAAAAAGCTTCTTTGCTGAAAAAATTTTCGCAGGCGGTGAATTCCGGCAACGCGGATGAGTTTATAAACGCTTTGCCGCAGAGTTGGAAGCTTTACGAAAAGGCAGATTATGTTTTGTGCAACAATGCCGCCATTGTGGTTCCATTGCTCTCTGAATATGCGGAGCCCATTAAAAAAGCCGTTGAAGAAATGTGCAGCGGCATGGCTGAATTTGCAAAGCGCAAAGAGCTGGCAGATGGTTGGTTTACTATTGAATGCGAAGCCGATTTGGACAGGTATTGTTACTTTGTGGCAGGGCTTGTTGGCAATATGTTAACCGAAATATTCGGGCATAAGGAATTGCGTGAGCTTGCTGTTTCTTTTGGGCTTGCTTTGCAACTTGTGAATATAATAAAAGATGTTCAAGAAGACTCATCAAGATATGTTTGTTTTGTGCCTATGGAATATTGCCGCAAACACGGAATAAACTCCGTGCAGGATTTTTTTTCACACGAGACTCCGCAAGAAAAGAAAGACCTCGTTATGGGCGAATTAATAAAAAAGGCAGAAAAACACTTGCAAGATGCAAAAAATTACATAAAAGCTTTGCCTCGGCACAAGCACAGAGTTCGCCTCTTTTGTTTGTGGCCAAGTTTGATGGCGGCAGATAATTTGCGGGTTATAAGAGAGGGTGGCAACAAAATAACCAGAGAAACGGTAAAAAAAATAATTCGTCGCTCAACAATTTTCGGCTGGAGAAATTCTTGGGTAGAAAAGGAATTTGCTATAAGCTTTAATCCTTAACGCATCTAACTTCCAAATATAATTCGGCTCATAGGGGGTAAGGTAGAAAAATTTAATTTTCTATATTAATCAAAAAAAAGGAGGCTTTATGAACTGCCCAAACAAAGAAGTTAATGCTGAGAACTGCACTTGTACCAACAAAGAGTGCCAAAACTGGGGTCTATGTTGCAAGTGCGTTGAAAACCACAGAAAAAAAGGCGGACTACCCGCTTGCCTGCGGCAGAATGTTTGAGTTAAGCATTTTCTATATTTCACTCAAACACTTAAAAGAGGTCCCTTATGGCAGTATCATATAAAGAGCTTGGTCTTGTGAATACAAGAGCCATGTTCGCAGATGCTATTAAAAACGGCTATGCAGTTCCGGCGTATAATTTCAACAATATGGAGCAAATGCAGGCTATAATACAGGCTTGCGTAGAAACCAAAAGCCCTGTTATTTTGCAAGTTTCCAGCGGAGCGCGCAAATATGCAAACCAAACCCTCTTGCGCTACATGGCGCAAGGCGCGGTGCAGTTTGCAAAAGAGTTAGGTTGCGAAATTCCAATAGCTTTGCACCTTGACCACGGCGATACGCTTGAATTGTGCAAAAGCTGCGTGGACTACGGCTTTTCTTCCGTTATGATTGACGGTTCGCATCATTCTTACGAAGAGAACATTGCCTTAACCCGGCAGGTTGTGGAATATGCGCACAAATACGATGTGACAGTTGAAGGCGAGCTTGGTATCCTAGCTGGCGTTGAAGATGATGTGTCTTCTGAGACCCACACCTACACACAACCAGAAGAGGTAGAAGATTTTGTCAAAAAAACCGGATGCGATAGCTTGGCTATTTCCATAGGCACTTCGCACGGCGCATTCAAATTCAAACCCGGGCAGAATCCTGAAATTCGCTTGGATATTTTGGCTGAAATTGAAAAGCGCATTCCGGGCTTTCCAATTGTTCTGCACGGCTCATCTTCCGTTCCGCAAGAATATGTAGATTTAATCAACAAATTCGGTGGCAAAATGGAAGCAGCAATCGGCATTCCAGAGGAGCAGCTGCGCGCTGCGGCAAAGTCTGCGGTTTGCAAAATCAATATTGATTCGGATGGCCGTTTAGCCATGACCGCTGCAATACGCAAAATGTTTGCCGAGCAGCCCGGTGAATTTGACCCGCGCAAATATCTTGGCCCTGCTCGCGATGAACTCAGAAAAATGTATGCAGAAAAGAACAAAAATGTTCTAGGTTCGGCAGGCACTGTAAAATAAGACTATATGCAAAATTATTTGGACTTGCTGAGAGAAGTCAAAGAAAAAGGCGTGGAAAAAAGCGACCGTACCGGTACGGGCACCTGGAGCGTTTTTGGGCGGCAAATCCGCTTTGATTTGAGCGAAGGGTTCCCGCTTTTAACCACAAAAAAAGTTCACCTTAAATCCATTATTGTTGAACTGCTTTGGTTTTTGCGCGGCGATACAAACACCAAATTTTTGCATGAGCATAAAGTTAGCATTTGGGATGAATGGCAAAACGAAAACGGCGATTTGGGGCCTGTGTATGGTGCGCAGTGGCGTAGCTGGCAAAGCACAAGCGGCGAACAAATCGACCAGATTTCCGAGTTGCTAAAATCCCTGAAAAACAATCCCGATAGCCGCCGCCATATAGTGTGCGCTTGGAATGTTGGCGAGTTAGACAAAATGGCTTTGCCGCCATGTCACTGTCTTTTTCAGTTTTATGTTGCAAACAATAAATTGAGCTGCCAGCTTTACCAGCGTTCCGCAGATATATTTTTAGGCGTTCCTTTTAACATTGCAAGCTATGCCCTGTTAACTCTTATGCTTTGCCAAGTGCTTGGTTATGAGCCGGGAGAATTTGTGCATACCTTTGGAGATTTGCATCTTTACAAAAATCATTTGGAGCAAGCAGAATTGCAGCTTTCAAGAGAGCCTAGACCTTTGCCCAAAATGAAAATAAACTCGGAAGTAAAAAATCTTTTTGAATTTAAATTTGAAGATTTCGTTTTGGAAAACTACGACCCCCATCCCGCAATCAAAGCAGATGTAGCGGTGTAAATTTTTTCCAAAATCTCACTCAAACCTCAAGCTATCCGTAATGGGCATTTTCACTGCGCGGCGCGTTGGGAAAAATGCCATGCAAGCGGAAAGCAGAGTTGCCGCTACGCCTGCGCCGATGATTACCGAAATATTCCATGTGGAGCGAAAAAGCGAGGCAACGCGAAAGCTTGCGTCTGCACCCATGGCTTCTCGCATTTCGGAAAAGTCAAGGCCGTATTTCACCATTGGGTAATTTATGGCGCAACCCAAAATTATCCCAAAAATAGAACCAATCAAACCTAAAAAACCGGCTTCAAACATATAAATCAACACCATCTGATTGTCTGTCATGCCCAAAGCGCGCATCATGCCGATTTCTTTTGTGCGTTCCAGAACAGCCATCAAAATTGTGTTGGAAATTCCCAAGAATGCCAAAACAAAAAGAAGCATTGTTAAAACCTTGGTAGCACCAATTTCCAACTTTTCGTAATCTATATAGTCCTTTGAATAATCAATCCAGGTAAAAATTCCAAGCTCGCTTGGCAAATCCAAAGCGGCAGAAATAACCGCTGCAGATTCTCGCTTGCCCGGCAATTCTGCATCGCCCCTGTTTTTATCTCTAATCAAAAGTTCTGTTACATGGCCTTCGAGCATCATGCCGCTTTCGTCTTGCAAAACGTCTAAAGGTATGTAGGCAATATTGGCGTTGGTCACGGGGTTAGGGGAGTTGATGGTTCCCACAACCACCGCTGGAATAAGCTGATACACGTGGCGAATTTTGCCAAGCGAATCTTTAATGTCTATTACCGCAGAAATTTGCACAGGGTTAGGTCCTTTTGTGAGGTCTATCTTGAGTTTTTTTGCGGCAATGGTGCCGAGCACAATTTCAAAAGCGCCGTTTTGTATATAACGCCCCGCTTCTGTATATGTTGTGTAGCGCAAAACTTTAGATTCTGCAACGGGATCTACCGCATTGAAAACAATGGGCGCAGAGCCATCAACAGAAAATAATGTTCCTGAAAAAACAAAACGTGGAGCGGAATAATAACCTGCCTCATCCAAAGCTTTTTGGTAAGCTTCCCAACCGGCAAAATTTTCGTAGATGGGCATCTCGTCTTTTTTCTCAAAATAAAGTTTGCTTTGCAGTTTTGCCGCACCCATTTCATAATTAACAATATTACGCCGAGATTCCATGCTCATTCCGGAAATCCAGCTATCCACAAAAATATAAAGCGAAACGCTCACCATCACCGCCAAAATTGTGAGCACGGTTTTCACCTTGTGCCGAGCCAAGTTGCGCAAAGCAATTTTCGCAAGTTCCCTGTTCCCCGCCATTACTTCACCTCATCGGCTTCCACTTGCCCATCTCTTATGCGAACAAGGCGGCGGGCGTAGTCCATAACCATTTGGTCGTGTGTGGAGAAAATAAATGTGCAACCTTCGGACTCATTGAGCGAAAGCATTAGTTCAAGAATTTCACGGCCTATTTTTGAATCTAAATTTGCTGTTGGTTCATCTGCTAAAATAAGCGCTGGTTTTTTCACCAATGCGCGAGCGATGGCAACTCGTTGCTGCTGCCCGCCGGACATTTCTTTTGGTTTGCGTTTTGCCATTTCTTCAAGACCAACATCTGCAAGCACCTTGGCAGTGCGTTCTTTAATTTCCTTTTTATCCACGCCGAGCAAGGTTAAGGGAAAGGAAATATTTTCTTCAACAGACAGCACGGGAATTAAATTATATGCTTGGAAAATAAAACCAATATTATGCCGTCTAAGCAATGCCAAATCTTTGCGTGTCATTTTTCCAACATCAGAACCGCCTACCATCATTGTTCCGCCCGTTATGGCATCCAGGCAACCCGCCAAGTGAAGGAATGTAGATTTTCCGCTCCCGGAAGGCCCGGCAATTGCAGCGAATTCGCCGCTTTTAAATTCCAAGCTCACCCCTCGCAAAGCATGAATAGTTTGCCCTTCAAGGTGATAATCTTTTAATACGTTTTTTGCTTTGATTACTGCCATGAAGTTAAGGTAGAAAAATTAGCTATTAAGGTGCACATTGCACAAGGGTTGTATTCATTTACTCCGCGGATTGGTAAACATCAATTTTTGTTCCACAATTATGATTGTCAAGAAGCAAGCTAAAGTTTCTTTCTTTTCCTGTCTCGTTCTTGCTTACCGAAAAAAAGATATTCTTTCCATCAATTACATTAACAGAAAACCAAGGGTCTTTTATGTGCGAAGAAATATAAACATCAAAATCATCTTGATAGCGATAATGTATATTTTCATATTGTAAATCAATATACAACTGCCTGTCTGTAGTTACAGTTACGTTATCTATCCCCCCTTCGGAGCCAAATAACAACTCTTCTTTTGATAACTCAATATCTATTAGCTCAGGACATTGGGTTACGTAAAAACTCCCTCGATTTTTACTGCATTCACCATTTCCGCCGCTATCTCCATGTATTCTTACTTGTTCAGATCTTTTTTTACCCGTATTATTTTGTTTTACCGAAACAATTATGAAACTATCATGCATCTTCTCTGCACTAAACCAAGAGCATTCTATTTTTTCAGGTTCAGTGAATTTACATTTTTCTTTTTGTAAATCCGTAAACCACCACTGATAACCAAAAACAAATGTACTATCAACCCCTTCTTGCGAATCAAATGATAATTCGTATGGCGATACATCCATTGGATAACAATCTCCAATTAGATTTGACTCCCAAAAACACGAAGCTAAAAGCAAACTAAAAAATAGAAATAAGCGTTTCATGATATGTATCTCCTATCTGCGTATATGTGGAGGTATTTTCAATCCATATTGATAATTATATCTCTCGCCTGATTTGGTTCCAGAAGCAAGATCTGGTTTTAGATTAGAATTAAAAACACCACTTTTAAAATAGCCATTATCCCTGCTATTCCATCCCCAATTATTGTGGATATAATCCGTGTCAGTATATGTGCCCGCAAGAGTTATCCGTTGTCTCAAATGACCATCTATTACCCAAGTGTGACAACTCCTATAGGCTGTTTTGACAGTTATCCCTAAAACTTTATAATCTTCTTTTCCAGAGCAACCTTCTATAATTAAAGGCTCTCTTCT
>JAITUM010000057.1 GCA_031286305.1 Candidatus Fibrimonadaceae bacterium
AACTTGAAGAAAATGATGGAAAAACTCAAGAAGAAATTCTTGCAATTTATTTACAAGCTCTTTTTTCCACAAAATTTACTGCCTAATGTCGCTTAAGTTAAGTTGTTAAGGAGCGACTAAATTAACCATCTTGCGGATGTTCACCAGCGAAATGTCCAGCGGGAAGGGAGTTGCGAAAAAACAACGACTTAATCAGTGATTACTACATTATATACAATATGACGATTGCTGAGGAGCTTATGGAAATGGATAAGCTAAGAGAATTCTTGCTGAAATACTTAGAAACTAAATACAAAGTTTCAGATACTGTTTTGGGTTGCGCAGAAAGACTCTTGGTGCAGCTTGAAAAAGGTAGCATTTGTTTGAAAATAGAAGATGAGGCAGAAATAGAAGAATTAAAGAAATCGCCGGCGGTGGGGCAGAGCGAAATTCGTCCTTTGGTTTTTGATGGAGAAGACTTATATATTCAGAAATACTTTGTGTATCAAACAAGAATATTGGAGAAAATTAAGGAGTTGCTTGAAAATGGAAAAATCCATATAATAACAGGTGGTCCCGGAACAGGCAAAACAACCAGCTTGGCAACGATTTTAAAAAATGAATTAGAAAAAAGAATTCTCTTGGCTGCGCCAACAGGAAAAGCCGCCCTTAGAATGCAAGAAAGCTTAGCGAGACAGGGCATAAAATTAGAGGCAAAAACTTTGCACCGTTTGCTTTACAAACAATTTCCGCTTGAGGCAGATATATTAGCCATAGATGAATGTTCAATGGTTGATTTATCCATGATGTCTAAATTATTAGATGCGGTTCCCGGCAACTGCGATTTATATTTGCTGGGAGATAAAAATCAATTGGCATCTGTTGAAGCCGGTTCTGTTTTTGCGGACATTTGCAGAAAGTTTGAGAAAGAGCATAAGGGTAATGAAAATATTTACAAAGAGCTTAGGGTAAATTACAGAGCAAAAAACGCTCCGGGCATTGCCGCTTTAAGCAAACAGATTTTGGAAGAAGCGGTAGAGAATTTTGATAATGAAAATGTTCGTTATCTTGAAGATAAATTTGAAAGCGAATTATCCGGTTGGTATAAGAATTTATTTTCGGCACAGACTAAAGAAGAGGCTTTGGATTTTTTGAAAACATTTCAAATTTTATGTGCAACAAAAGTTGGCAAAAATGGAACAAAACGTATTAACGAAAAGTTATGCGATGTGGCAAAAAAAGAAAAAGCGAAATTCATTCCGGTAATAATCACGGAAAATAACTATCAACAAGGGCTTTTTAATGGAGATGTGGGAGTTAAAGATAATGAACAGGCGTATTTTTATACCGGTGATAATGAAATAAAAAACTTCCCAGCCTTAACCCTGCCAACACACGACTATGCCTTTGCAATAACAATTCACAAATCCCAAGGCTCCGAATATGAACGCGTTGCAGTTGTGTACCCAAGCGCAGAAAAAGAAGATGGAGATGAACGCGGAACTATTTTAACCAAAGAATTGCTTTACACCGCAATAACTCGCGCAAAAAAAGAATGCTTTATATACGGAGCAAAAGAAGTGCTTGTAAATTCGTGTAAGAGAGGGATTTCCAGAGCATCGGGAATTAGGTGAGAACCCTTTTCACCACATCGACAATCGGAACCATTTCCATCTCTTTATTGCCGCGTAACTTCCACTCAACTTTGCCTTCCGCTAATCCTTTTTTGCCAATCGCTATGCGAATGGGAATTCCCCACAAATCGCCGTCTTTAAACTTAACGCCCGGTCTCTCATCTCTGTCATCGACTAAAACTTCAATGCCTTGCTCGGTTAGCTCTTTTTCCAGTTGCTCGGATACTTGCAAAACTTCGCTGTCTTTTGATATTTGCACAATAAGAACATGGAAGGGCGCAATGGCCGTGGGCCAAATAGGGCCAAAATCATCGTGGCTGTGTTCCACAACGCTTGCCATTAAACGGCCAACGCCTATTCCGTAGCAACCCATAACCGCAGGCTTGGCCTCGCCGTTTGCATCCGTGAAAACGCAACCCATATCTTCGCTGAACTTTGTGCCCAACTTGAATATATTGCCAAGCTCAATGCCGCGAGTTTCCGTGAGCGGATTCTTGCACTTGGAGCAAAGACAATTTTCAGCAGCTTCTGCTATGTCTGCGGTTTCAAAATTTGCAAAATCCCGCTTTGGAACGCAATGTTTAAAGTGATAACCTTCTTCGTTTGCGCCAACAATCAAATCTGTGCATTCTGCCGCTCCAATATCCACTATAACTCTGCAGTCCTTTGCATTTATGGGGCTTGCATAACCGGGTACCATTCCGCTTGCCTTTATCAATTCTTCCGAAGCTGAAGCTAAAACTTTGCATTTTAAATAGTTGCGCAATTTGGTTTCGCTAACTTCCAAACTTCCCTGAACCATAGCTACAATCAGTTTTCCTTCTACATCGAAAAATACGCATTTGCCGGATGTTTCAGTGTTTGCGTTTAGGAATGTGCAAACTTCTTCAATTGTTTTTTTATTGGGCGTGGCGATTTTTTCGAGGTGTGTGTGAGTTGCCACTATAGGGATTCGTGTGAATTCGGCTATTTCTCGGTTTGCTTGGTAACTGCAATGTTTGCATATTATTAGATAATCTTCGCCATTTGGGGTGGCTAACATAAATTCGTGGGCTATTTTGCCACCCATTATTCCTGTGTCGGATTGCACTATTATCGGTTCAATTCCAACTTTGCGGAAAATATTTTGGTATGCCTTGTATTCAAGCTCGTAATGTTTGTCTAAGTCTTCTTCTGTGATGTGAAAACTGTAGGCGTCTTTCATTTCAAATTCACGCGTTCTTATTAAACCACCGCGTGCGCGCGCCTCATCTCTGTACTTTGTTTTGAACTGGTAGAGCATAAAAGGCAGCTGCTTGTAGCTGGAGAGCACATAACGCGCCATATCGGTGATTGCTTCCTCGTGGGTCATGGCAAGCACCATATTGTGATTGTTGCGGTCTTTGAAACGCAGCAATTCTTCGCCTATGGCTTGGTAGCGGCCAGCCTCACTCCAAAGCTCGGCAGTTTGCACAACAGGCAGGTCTGCCTCCAAACCTCCGATGGCGTTCATCTCTTCCCGAATTATATTTTGAATTTTGCGGATGACCCTAAGGCCTAAGGGTAAAAAACTATAGATACCTGTGGATAGAGGCTTTATATAACCGCCACGCATTAAAAATATATGGCTGGGCAGAGACGCTTCGCTTGGGATTTCGCGAAGCGTTGTGTAAAAGAAGTTTGAGAGCTTCATTTTTCTTCGTTAACTACCACAGACAGCTTGTCTTGTTTGAACTTGTTCATAGCTATGGTGGTAGGCTTTTCTTCCAGTTGAATAAAACCCTGATATGCCTGGTTATTTATGAACCTGGCTTCCTTAGACATCATCACCACAGCCTTAAAGGGGGAGCCATCGCACTTTTTGCTGGCGTAAATATCATCCAAATAAACTTTTTGGTCTAGCATTGTGTACCTCTTTTTGAGGTTAATAATATAGAAAATACGATTCTATACAAAATCAGTTATCTCCACTTCCACTTCTTCAAAGTCGCTTTGCAAAAGATGCTCTTCGATTTTTTCAAGAAAAACTTTGGTTTCACGAGTCCAAGACATTTCTTTCAAGTTATCAAGCGCAGCACAGGCGGCTTTTATATTATAATAAGTACAGGCTTCTTTAATGACTTCCAGCTGCTTACGCAAATATTCCGGGTTTTCATCGTGGTCCGCAATTGCATCTTCTCTCGCTTCAATTTCACTGACAATTACCTGCAATGTATCAATCAATCTTTGCGTTTGTGCCTTAATAACGGCCTTATCGTGCTTTTTGCCGGCATTTTCCAGCGTGAACGCCAGTTTAGAGGCTTCGGTTTTGCCTATGTTGGCAAGAGCGCTTTTTATGCCGTGAACTTTAATGGAAAATAATTGCAAATCATCGTCTGAAATGCTATCTATATTTTTCAGTGTCCATTCAAAAGTCGGCAATGCTTTTTTAGCATCTTTGGCAAATGTTGAATATAATATAGCATCTGATTTATGCGACTTTGAAAGAGCTTCGGGAGATTTTTTGTCGCGGATAAATTTGTTAAGCTCGGTGTTTAATAGAACCGTATCTACAGGTTTGGAAATAAAGCTATCAAAGCCATTTTCCAAAAACACTTCTGCTTGCCCAATAACAGCGTTGGCAGTTAAGGCAATAATGGGATGATCATATCCCATCTCACGCATTCTTTTTACAGTTTCAATACCATCCATTTTTGGCATCATGTGATCCATAAGCACAATATCATAAACCTTACCGCTTTGAATTTTCTCAATAGCTTCAAAACCACTTGTAGCTAAATCAACGGATAGTTCATAAGGATCTAAGAGCTGCTTGGCAACATATAAATTAGATTCCACATCATCAACAACCAAAACTTTGCCATAGGGCATTGGTTCGCGAATAATGTTGATCTTTTTTGTTTGCGATTCGCTGCTTATGCGGAATTTTTGTAAATTTTCTGCAAGTTCCTTGCCTAAAACTTTGGTTCCAACTGTTTTTTGCGGTAAACAGATTGTGAATACGGAACCTTTGCCCGGCTCGCTTTCAACAGAGATGGTGCCTTCCATAAGGCTTACCAAACCTTGTGTAATGCCCATGCCCAGCCCTGTGCCTTCAACTTCGTTATTGCCGGTTAAACTGAAGCGGGAATACTTATCAAATATTTTGCGTATTTGCTCTTTTGTCATGCCTCGACCGGTATCGCTAATGCGGAAAATAAGCCCCGTATCAAAAGAAACAGACATGGAAACTTCTCCGCTATCCGTGTATTTGAATGCATTTGAGAGAACGTTGTTCAACACCTGCTTTATTCTAAGCTCATCTCCAAAAAGAATAGTCGGAATATTTTCATCCACATTAAGCTTGAATTCTATCGGTTTGCTTTCAATTCGCATCATATTCAGCAACGCGGTATCGTTAATCAAGCTTGCAACATCATATTCAACCGGTATTATTTCTAACTTTTTTGCCTCTATTTTAGACAAGTCAAGCAAATCGTTAATAATGCGAAGCAAAGAATCACCTGAATTATAAATTACACTCAAACTCTCTCTTGTTCCTCGTGGAAGCAATTTGTTTTGCAATTGAATTTCGGTAAGGCCGAGTATTGCATTCATGGGAGTGCGAATTTCGTGGCTTATGGTGGCCAAAAAGTCGCTCTTGGCACGGCTAGCTTCCTGCGTTTTAATCAAGGCTGTTCTAATTTCCTCTTTCAACCGAATTTGCTCGCGCATATCGTATATATAACCAAGCCCCACATATTTGCCGTCCCTATTCACGCGCACCATTGTAAGTTCTGTAGGCAAAGGTTCGCCATCGGGCATACAGTGAACCCATTCAATTCTCATGGTTTCGCCTTCCATAACCCGTTTAACGACTTCCATTGCTTTATCATAAGATTTTGAACCATCGGGCTGAAATTCGGGTGAGTGTGCAGCACTACCGAAAAAATTGCTGTAGAATTCCCTTGTAACACCGTATATTTTAAGGACAGCCTCATTGCAGTCAATGAACTTGAAATTTTCGTCAAATACAGTTAGCCCAACAGGAGCATTTTTGAACATGACTTTGATTTCCTCTGCCATTTGCTTTTCCTCGCGCAGGTCGTATCCATAACCCACGGCAATGTAATCGCCTTTGTATGGAACTCTGGTAAGTGTTACACGCTGAGGAATTGGCGTTCCGTCCAGTTTTTGGGCCACATATTCAAATTCGGCTTTGCCTTCTTCAAAAACTTTCGTCAATTCTCTGATGGCTATCTCGGCAGTAGTCGTTTTTCCGTCGGGTTGAACTTCGGGCGCAAGTTTTAAAAAGTTTTCAAAATATGTTTCTTTATCTTTAATGTCAAAAAGTTTGAGCGCGGCTTCGTTGCAATCAATTACCTTCCCTTCCTTGCTCCACAAATTGCATATAAGCGGCATTGTATTCATCATAATCTTGATATGCTCGCTTACCATGCGCTCCGCATCTCGGATTTCGGAAGCATTCTCTATGGTGGCAAGAGATGAAGGTTCTCCTTGATAATCTATTATACAAGATGTTATTCGGGCAGTGAATGGCTCGCCGCCTAATTTTAAGCACTGCATCTCAATGGTGCTTGCTTTTTTTTGGAAAAACTCGGCAACTACATCGGAGGTCTTTCTGCCATCCGGCTGATATTCCGGCATAAAGGTAAAGCCGCTTTGATCAGCCACCTGGTCCTCAAAGGAATTGCAGTTGAAAACCTTGAGCGATGCTTTATTAGCGTAAAGCAGAGCACCGTCTTTGAGACGCATTATCCTAACTCCAACAGGCAGCATATCAAGGATTGTTTGCAACTTTTCCAAATGGGTTATTCTTTGTTTTCGCAATTTGTTGTTTTTTATAAGCAGTAAAATGAGCTTTGTTAAAAACAAACACAAGACAGCAATTGATACAGCCATGATAAGGAAAAGCTGTTTCATAAAATTCGAACGTTGCTCGGTTAACTTTTTTTCATAGTCATAAGTTTTTGTTAGCCATTGAGATACAATTCTCTCTGTGTGGATAACCGAGAGAGCTTTGTCTGTAATAGACTTAAGAGTTGTTTGATCCTTATTGAAAGCAAGAGAAGAATTATAATGATAGTCAAAAGTATAATTGGCTTTATAACCTGAGAACTCAAAGTAGTTCGCATAGTAAAGCAGTTTGCTTAGAGAGGCCATTACAAAATCTACTTTTCCTTGCTCAAGCGCTAAAAAAGCGGAATCGGTGTTGTTGTATTCTACTGCGTTGATCGCGTGAGGGAACCAAGTTCGGAACATTTCGGCGTGGGCAGTATTTTTTATCAAGGCAACCCGCGCATAAGGTATTTCATTTGCATTCACATTTGGGAAATCGGCTTTAGACAGCAGCGCGTATTGATCTTTTTTGATTTTGTAGTCTCCCCATATAAAAAACGGAGCACGTTCTTCGGAAAGTACCAAATCGGAGAATATATGCGCCCGACCATCGCTGAGTATTTGAATCAGTTCCCGCATTTCGGTATTTTTATTGTTTACAATCTTGAAAGACAATCCGCTAAGCTTTTCGACTTCATTCAGCAGGTCAACAACAATGCCATCCCATTTTCCTTTGTGTTTATCGTAAAATATAATCGGATAATTGAAATATTGAGCCGCCACCGGCACTGTGTCGGTATTTTGTATATATGTTTTTTCTTCCTCGTTTAAACTCGCAAAAAATTTATGTTTTTTATACTTGCTGTAGCCTTGATTATACAATTCGGTTAGGTGTGCCGTGGCGCCGTTTTCTATTGCTTTTTGCACAACCGAAATAATAGGCTCAAGCTCCGGCTTGGCCGTTATCATAGAAACAGGGCTGAATATCAAGGGGAGAAAATCTTTAATAACAATATCGTCGTACTTGTCAAACAGGGATTCCAAGGGATTTAATCCAACAAAGGCATCTGCAGTGCCGCTTTGCAGCACCTTATAAAAATCTTCCAAAATATCAAACTCTAATGCTTCATAAGAACCCGGCTCGGTTACCGCAGCAACATCGGCAACGGATACCGTCTCCTTGATAAACGCATAGCGGGGCAGCCGTGTTTGTGCAATGTCTTTAATGGAGGGGCTATCTTTGAGTCGGAACATTTTTATTGACCGCAACGCAATTGGATCGGTTGCCAAAATAAATTTCCGACGTTCTTCCGTAACTTTCACATCGCCGGAAAAGTCAATCCTGCCCTTTTGCACTATCTCGGCTAAATTGGCCGAGTGCAAAAATTCAGGAACAAACCGAATACCAAACAATTCGCTAAGCCACTCGCAAAACAGGGCGGAAAAACCATTTATCTTGCCGCTCTCATCTAAAAAAGTCTCGGTGCTTGGATTCATGCCGTAAATAAAAAAATCACGTTTCTTTTTCAGCTTCTCTATAGCCTCTATTTCTTTGGCAGTCACACCCGGTATATCGCGGTATGATGAATGAGCTGCAACTATCAGCAGCAGTATAATAAGCGTGCAATATCTAATCATTTACTTCTTACTCCCTGAGAGCTCGCGTATTTTGCATTAAACATGGTTTTTATTCTCCTTGTATGGAGTAATATAGAAAATAATTAACTTTGTAGTGGCTAGCTTACAACGCCCCGATTCTTTGGCAAAAAAAACGGTTAAATTTGCGCAAAAAATGACAAAAACCAAAAAAACTAAAAACAGTTGACAAAGCCCTTAAAACTTTTCTATATTTATAATTAAAATCTACATTGAGGAGAATGCATTGATGCAGATAAAAATTTTAGCAATATTGCTCATCAGTTTTTCCTTTGTTTTTGGTGGTGTGGAGGTTCATTCTCGTTTAGCTAGCGACAATTTATTCGGCAATGAAATGAGTTTGCATTTGCGCATATACAATAATTCAAGTGAGAAATTAGACTTATCAGAATCGAATTTAATCTACAGATTTAGCGACAATTCAAGCTTAGACAAGTTTGCTTATAATATATGGTGGTTTAGCGTTGGCAATGCTTCTAATGCAAGAATCAGTTTTCACGAGAGCGCTTCCGGAGAAAAATTTTTCAAGCTGTATTTTTTGAATGGCGAGATTGCAAGCGGCGCTCATGCGGAAATTCAGCTCAGGGTTCATAAAACGGATTGGTCTTTTTTCAATATGATAGGCGATTACTCTCTGCCCTTGTCCGGTACTGAGTGGGCTGCCAATCCCAACATTGCTTTTAACGGCCCTTCTTTTGATTTTCCGATTTTGATTCCGGAAGAGCAAAACAAAGCTGATTTAAGCTTTCCTGATATACTGCTTGCTTTAAGCGATTACTCCGTTTTTGGAACAAATGAGGTTCGCCTTGCCGATAGAGTTTC
>JAITUM010000178.1 GCA_031286305.1 Candidatus Fibrimonadaceae bacterium
GAGATGCTGGACGAGGCAATAACGTATTTAAGAGAAAGAGCGCCAAAAGCAGCAGAGGAAATGGGGAATAAGTTTTTCAAAATAATAGAAATGCTAGAAAGAATGCCCGAACTAGGCACAAAGCATAAAAAGGGAATGAGAAAATTCTTGATAGGCAAATTCCGTTACAATGTTTTTTATAGAGAATTGGAAAATGAAATCGAAATACTTGGTATTTGGCATACGAGCCGAGGGACTGAGTTTGAACCTTAAACCACCAGTGCAGCGTAGCTGCTATTGTTGCGAATTTGCTAGTTCAATCCACCGCTTCAATACACGAGAAGTTTTTCCAAATTGCGGATGCTTTGTATGCATCTATGGCTGCTTGTGGCACGTATAAACATGCGGATTCAGACAAATTTCTGAAAGTGTCGTTTTGACGAGCGGGCGGCGATGACGATAAAATGGTGACGGAAGTTAAGCCTTTGATATCGGCAAACGAAGCAAAACCTAACCTTGTTACACTCTCGGGAATGGTTACGGAAGTAAGCGAGTGACAGTTCCAAAAAGCATTGTCTGCAATCCTTGTTACCGTGTTTGGAATGAATACGGAAGCCAAATTTGAACAATCTGAAAAAGCACTGACTGCAATTAAAGTTACGCCACTTGGAATGACTATGGAAGCTAGAGAATTACAACTCAAAAACGTATTCGCAGCTATTTCTTTAACGCCGCTTGGAATGTTTACTGTAGTCAATGCTCGGCTTTGGTAAAAAGCTCCGCGTCCAATCTTCATTACGCTTTGAGGAATGAAGACGGAAACAACGGACGTTTGCGAAAAAGCACGCTCTCCAATCTCTCTAACGCCATCTGGAATTGCATAATCGCCTTGCCTGCCACCCGGGTATTGGAGAATTACTGTTTGGTTTTTGTTGAATAATACTCCGTCAATCGAACTGAAACGAGCGTTGCCCGGATCTACGTCTATTGAAAGCAAACCGGCGCCGGCAAATGCGGCCGTTTCTATTTTTGTTACACCGGCAGGAACATTTATGGAACCGAGTCTTCCGCAATCGGAAAATACATCTGCTCCTATTTTTGTTACACTCTTGGGAATGGTCACGTAACTGAGTCTTCCGCAACCATAGAACGCTCCGTTTCCAATTTCTGTAACGCCCTCGGGAATGGTTACCGAAACTAGACCATAGAACTGAAAAAATGCAGACGCTCCAATTTTTGTTACACCATGCTCAATGATTACTTCCGTGATTTTATCACTAAACCTGAATTTACTCCACGGAGCATCATTTGACGGGTCAAAATCTGCCATAGTTCCCGTTCCGCTAATGATAAGCTTGCTGCCAATCACCTTTGCCGCAAGGCCGCCGGAATTCTCCCAAGGCAGCTCAATAACAGGTGCAAAACCTTCCACAGTCCAACCCTTTGCTGCTATACTAGGGTCGCAATCCGTTGAGCCGGGATTGCCGCCTATTTCTATGATTTTTTCTATAGGTCCGTCACTAGACCAGAAACCCATGCTGTGCAAAGTGCCAAACAATGCGTTTAACCCGGAGGTTGTAAATTGATTTTTACCGAATCTGACATCTCTCAAGGACTGATTTTGGCTAAGGTCTAAATGGGTTAGCAAATTGCTAGTGCAATTCAACTTTTCTAGCCGCGTATTTTTGCTTACGTCCAATTCGGTTAATTGAAGATGCTGACAATCTAAATGTAAAATATTCTTTCCGGTGATTTTTATCGTTCGAGGTTTTTGGTCTTGATACCTGTGTTGAAACTTTATCTCCGAAATATATCCGTCGTTTTGAAAATTCTTCGTTTCTATTGACCCGTCACCCCAGTCAATCTTTACAGTTTCTGAACCCGCCAACGAAAACGTTACTTCGTCGAGGCTTGTAGTCATAGTCATTATTCCACCGACTGGCTTGCAGCCAACAAGCCCCAAAACCGCAATCATAGCAACGGCAATTGTCGTTAAGTTGAAAATTTTATTCATGGTGGGGAAGGTAGAAAAAATCTTGCTTTACGCATTTTTCTCAAAGTAATGCACTTGTTCTAAAAATTCAAAATGTTTATCTTGAGTGTAAATTTCAGCATTGTACATTTTTGCTGTTGCAAAAATTATGCTATCTGCCATAGGAAGCCCATGCTCTTTACCTAATTTTGCCGCAAGTTTCGCTATTTTTGGAGTCAAGCTAATAACAGTTGCTTTTTGCATAAATGATGTTGAAGACAACGCAACAGATTCATCTTTGTCTATAAGCATTCTCTTGTATACTTCATAAATGCAAATGCTAGGAACAAATTGATTCGAGTGCCCTTCAATTATATCAACAATAAAATTATTTTTCAAAGTTCCTGAAAAATATTCAAGCCACAAAGAAGAATCAACTATATTCATACTCTATCTTCTTCTCGTTCTACGTTTGTGTTTATTCCAGGAAATGCTCCGAACATAGATTTTACTTCCCTTTCTTCTACCGGCATTGTTCTCGATATTTCAAAAGGTCTATTTTTTAGGAAAATTATAAAGTCAAGAACCTCCATTGCTGAGACTTCTGGCAAGGTTTCTATCTCTCTTTTTAGCATTGCTGAAACAGTCATTTTTTTGCTCCTAAAACCATAAAAGTAAATATAGAAAATTCAAAAACTAGGTACAGCCGCCGCAACGACGCAAAATATCAACGTAGCTGCCATCGTTGCAAATTTGGTTGCCAATGTTTCATTTTTTTATTTCACTTTGAAACCTCCCAAACACTGTTTTCAAACAAAATGCTGTTTTTAACGCAAAACAAATGCTTTTGCCTTGTGGCACGGAATTTGCCTTATTATAAGTGTAAAACCACGGCGAATAGCGCCACAAACAAGGAGGCAAAACATGACACTCACTAACTATGCACCAGTGCAAAATCTGAATCGCATTTTCGATTCATTGCTGGACTACGCTCGCAACGACGAGCAAACAAAAGCTTACGCTCCAAAAAGTTATCTCTCGGAGAACAACGGAGTCTACACTTTGGAAGTAGAGTTGCCAGGCGTAAAAAAAGAGGACATCAGCGTAAGCGTTGAAGCTAATCTTTTGAAAATAGCCGCTGTACGCAAGCGTGCCGAAGAGGAGCTAAAATACGAGCGTGAATTCCACCTTTCCAACGAAATGGATTCTGCGAACATAAAAGCTTCAAACGAAAACGGAGTTTTAACGCTAACGCTCGCACGCAAACCGGAAGCACAAAGCAAACGGATTACGGTAGGCTAAATTTCTATATTTATTATTTGATATGTATTTTACTTGGGATGATGATAAAAGTAAGGCTAACCTAAAAAAACACGGCGTAAGTTTTGAACAAGCTTGCGAAGTGTTTTGCGATGAGCAGAGGCTTGAAAAATATGACACTGCTCATAGCACTTACGAAGATAGGATAATAGCTATAGGGCGAGCTAAAGGAAATCTATTGTTTGTTGTAAACACAGAGATAGACGAAGAAACTATAAGAATAATATCGGCCAGAAAGGCAACAAAACAAGAACAAGGAGCGTATTATGGGAAAAGTCGTTAAGTACAAAATGGGTGAAGTTCCCGAGCCTTCGGAAAAGGACTGGGCTAGGGTTAGAGCCATTAAAGATGAAGATATAGATTTCTCGGATATTCCGGAAATCACGGATTTTTCCGATTTTCGTCCATATTCCAAGCGGGAGTTTTACAGGCCGGTTAAGAAAACCATAACTTGTAAGCTGGATGCAGATATTCTTGCTTGGCTAAAAGCGAGTGGCAAGGGCTATCAAACCAGGCTCAATAGCATTTTGCGAGACTGTATGCAAGTTCAACTTGCAAAAGATAGCAAAAAACCTGAATGGAGCGTTAAATGAAAAATATCATTAAGGAGGTTTAATGTTCAATAGCGGTTGTGTAATTTGCGGTGATGATTTGGAATATCTTGATGGAGATATTGAGCAGGCTTGTTCTGTATGCTTAAAAAAATACAGTTCAAGTGTAAAGTGCAAAAGTGAGCATTTTGTTTGCGACGATTGCCATAGAGCAGATGCGGTGGAATATGCTGAAAGCTATTGCAAAAATACGCTTGGAACAAATCCGCTGGATATGCTCGTTGAGATTATGAAAAATCCAAAAGTGAAAATGCACGGACCGGAACATCATTTCTTGGTCCCTGCTGTGCTTTTGGCATGTTATTACAACATTCAAAACCAACATGAAGTTATAGGCGAAAAATTGACCACAGCAAAAAGCCGTTCTAAGAATATTCTTGGAGGTTTTTGCAGTACTTGCGGAAATTGCGGCGCTGGAGTTGGTACCGGAATTTTTATGAGCATAATAAATAAAACAACATCTCTTTCAAAAGAAGAATGGCGCTTGGCTAACCTGATGACTGCAAAAAGTTTAGAAAACATTGCAAACAACGGCGGCCCCAGGTGCTGCAAAAGAGATTCGTTTTTAGCAATAGAAAGCGCAATAGATTTTTTGGAAGAGCATTTAAATGTGAAGCTGCCCAAAAGCAATATTAAATGCGAATTCAGCAAAATGAATAAAGATTGCAAAAAGGATGAGTGCAGGTATTTTTAGGTGCCTAATCACATCTATTGGATGACGAAATAGCATTCTTTCTCTTGATTATTCAAAGAACCAACACCATGGTCAAGAGCAACACTTGAAAAAATCTTTTTATCTCTCAATGTTTTTTCTATATTATACCTATCCCCTCAAGGTAACCTTGTGCAAATCAAGGGCAGTCCCGCTACCGTAACGGCATAGCCGAAGCCGGAAAACTTGCTGGGGTGTGAAGCATCATAAGATGCTTTACAACTTTGTTCCGAGGTAGAACCATGACCCAAAGAACCACTTTGGCTGCGCTAAGGCGCTCCATCACGTCACTTGCCATCGCTTTTGCAATCTTTGCTTGCTCAGACGGCAATTCCGATAACACCCATGAAGAAATAAAAGGCAATTCGCTTCTTCTGAACTTCACAAGCGATTATTTAACAGGAATGCTACGTTGGATGACCCCCGATTCTACAAGCCTATCACCCGGCATAATAGACCTTGGAGCAGATTCAAGGGTATCTGCAGGCGGAGGGAATATTTTTGTTTTGAGTAGCGGTCCAGGCGTTTTAACTTGTATTTTACCGGAGAAAATTAACGATAAAAGTACAATTAAACAAAGCTCGCTTGATGCAGTTAACCCATACGAAGCCGCAGTTGTAGGAAGCAAAGGTTACATTGCTTCACACGATGAAGATTATGTGCAAGTTTTCAACACAAGCTCATGCGCTCCGAGCGGAAAAATAGCGTTGCCAATTTCAAATGCAAACGCTTCTTCAATCAAGGCAAGCGGTGATACGCTGCTTGTTGTTTTGCAAAGATTGGAAATTTTCAGCGCAACAAAACCAGGGCTTTTGGTTCGCATAAATGCAAGCACGGAAAAGCTTATAGATACAATACCGCTTAAACTTTACAACTCGCACTCCAGTATTTTGAGCAAAGGAAAGTTATATATTTCTGCGCAAGCAAGATACAACGAAGACTTTTCTTACGACTGGACAGAAAGCGGAGTTGAGGTTGTGGATTTAGCAAAGGGAACCACAGAAGTTTTGGCTACAGGCGATCAGCTTGGCGGCGGTGCTTATGGCATTGCGCTAGACGAGGCAGGTCAAACTTTATACGTTAGCGTTTCTGCAAACTTTGGAGTTGCACCTGTTAAATCAGTGAATGTGCTTAGCAAAGATATTAAAACTTTGCCGAATATAGTAGCTTCGGAAGGCGGCGTTATTTTTGACAATGAAGTAAAAAAACTTTTTGTTGGGGATAGAGAGTCTGGCAAAGAAAACCTAAAAATCTACGATCCGGCAACCAACTCAACATCAGCCGTAAACGAGGGAACAAACGCTCTGCCTCCTTATTCGCTGGCTATTGTGAGATGGTGATACAAAATTCGCTCTACTACCGTGTCCACTAATTCTTCTATGTTTTTGGGATGTTTGTAAAAATGCGGACTTGCGGGAACTATGGTTGCTCCGGCTCTTTTTAGTTTCAGCATGTTCTCCAAATGTATTTCGCTAAGAGGCATTTCTCTGGGGGAAAGTATTAGAGGGCGATTTTCTTTTAAGCATACATCGGCGGCTCTTATTAAAAGGTTGTCGCTTGTGCCTGCAGTTATGCGCCCCAAGGTTCCCATTGAGCAAGGCAAAATTACCATGCCGCTATAGTGAGAACTTCCGGTTGCAGGGGGGGCAAAAAAATCATCGATTTTGTGAATTTTCACACCGCTTTGCAAAATATCTTCGCAATTTTCATGTTTAAGAACCGCTTCGCCGTTTTTTGAAACAATAAGCTCCACTTCACAGCGTTCTTTTGCATGCAGCAAAAATCGCTTTGCATATATTGAGCCGGACGCTCCGGTTATGCCAAGAATTAATTTCATTTTTTCTCCAATAAAATAATGTGCGCCAAGCCACCGTCCAAAGCGTTTATGCTGCGAAGCGTAAAACCTGCCGCCCTTGCTTTTGCGGCGTATTCTTTTGGGGTAATAAAATTCAAAATAGAAAGCACCAAGTAGCGATAAGCATTGCGTTTGCTCAGCATCATGCCGGCGAAGGGAATGATTAGCGGCGCGATTTTTTCGTAAAATAATTTTGAGATGTTTTTTTCAGGTTTAAAAAATTCAAGCGTTGCAAAATATCCGCCTTGTTTCAGCACTCTAAAAGCCTCGTTAAATGCCAAGTCCAAGCTTGAAATATTTCTCATTCCAAAACCGTTCAAAATAATATCAACCGAATTGTTTGCAAGCGGAATTTGCGTTGCATCCATTTGAATGAGTTTCAAATCGGGGTCTTTTTTTGCCGCAACGCTTAGCATTTTATCTGCAAAATCACCAACTATGCACAATTGCGGATTTTCGTTTTTTTTATAAGCAATGGAAAAATCGCCGGTACCGCCGCACAAATCAAGCACAATGGCTTTTTCCTTTTTGGGCAATCTTTTGCAGCAAGCCTTACGCCAAGCAATATCGCGACCTGCTGACATAAGGCGGTTAAGCAGATCGTAGCGTTTATGAATTTTATTGAACATTGTGCGCACTTGCATAAGGGGAATTTACAAAAAACAAAATTAGACTTATTAAACTCAATGTTTACCCGCGCTTCGCACGGTTCACCAGCGAAGGTGAGTAGTTCACTAAAAATTAGCTTCTAGCGTTGTTGCTTGCGTTATTGTTTCTGTGCGCTCTGCGTTCATATTTCCGTCGCTCCAGCCTTTGAAGTTTGCACCTTCGGCTTTTAGCGTTATGGGAACTGTGGGGTAAACTTTGAATGTTGCGCTGCCGTTTGGCACCGGCAAATTGTGAACCAAAACTTTGCCGTTGCCTTTTGCAGAAACAGTTAGATTTACAGGGTTGCTCAAGCCAAAAAACTCCTCAATTTCAGTTTGCATCTGAGCAGAACGATTTGCACCAAAATTCCTAATGATTGTGAGTTGTGAATTCATTGCATTAGCATTTAAATTCCACCTTGTTTGATCCAAAGGAATCTCGCTTGCCAAAGGCGCCATTAAAGTATTGATTCTTGCTTCAACTCTTGTAGGCGCAAAATATGTAACAAGCAAAAGAGAAAAACGGTTTATAAACGCATTTTTATAACTTTCATTTTCCAAAAGTTTGCGGATAATGAGCGTTGAATGCGGTGGGTTAGGCCAATCAGGACCATTCGCTTCTGTCACAAAATCCAGCATTTTAACATTTGGACTTTCATTAATGCTGCCAAAACCAAAATCCGTATCGTATAAAAACCA
This sequence comes from Candidatus Fibrimonadaceae bacterium, assembly GCA_031286305.1. Lineage (GTDB taxonomy): Bacteria > Fibrobacterota > Fibrobacteria > Fibrobacterales > Fibrobacteraceae > Fibrimonas. Next base: position 7,796 of record JAITUM010000178.1, read on the forward strand.
CTTCCATTTTGAAGGCAATGTATTTATGCGCCACCTTTTTAAATTGTTTCCGGGCCAGTCTTTGTTCACAAAATAAATTTCGCTTTGCATATAGTTGGTATAGTTGTCCAAGTCAATGCGGTTTCCCAGTTGTTTTAAATTTTCATCGTTTAACGTTATGCCGCCAAGCCAACGCAAAATATCCTGATAATCGGCATCGGAACCGCGGCTAACTTCATTGTTGTTTTTAACCAAGTCTATAAAATCATCATTTATACCATAGTTGGTTTCAAAATAATCTCCATTGGAGCGTTCCCGCAAATTGTGAATGCCAAAATATTTCCCATTATAGTACACAATCACCGCACGACCTTTTTGATAATCTATCCCCAAACCTTCCGTAAGCGAAGACATAAGCATATCGCGAATATAATCTTTGCCAAAATTATTGCCGTTGTTTCGTAAAATAAACCACTTGAATTTTGTCAAGTGCGGGTGCTCAGGGAACAGAGAGTATTTTAAACTCTTTTGCCCATACCTTTCCTTAAACCCAATGGCAACGGATTTTTTTGGATTCCCCCTACTGTAATTGCCAAACATTTGAATTCCCGCCGGATAACTCCATGCATGCCTTGCACCGCTTTCAAAAAAATCTACTTGAACAGGAAGCTGAGTGTCTTCCCAAAAATTTGCGCCAAAGTACGGAAAAATTGAACTTGCATTTGGTCCTGTTGCGTAAAGTCCGGTTTCGGAATCGAACATATCTTTTGGATTCACAGCTATAGAAACAACGGGCAAATCCGGCAGGCGCTCGCCAATGATATAAGTTCGCAAAATGAGTTCGCTTGGGTATGCTCCGCTTTTGAATTGAGCGCAACGCATGACTGTGGTTTTTGTTAATCTAAGTGCATAACCCGACCTTAACGTGCTGTTTTCGTTTGGAGCCGCTCCGCTTGTATCACAGCGAATAATTCCTCTCTCCGTTTCTGATGGTAATGTAAAAAGAAGTTCTCTTTCAAAAAAGCCGCTCCTTGGAATGCTCGTTGCTGCGAGTGGTTGCGCCTGCCCTGTATAAGTTTCGTTTGAATTTGGAGCGTTTGGCGTTGGCGGTTTGCTGAGTGCCCACCGACCGTTTTCAAAGTTTTTTGCAAAAGATAAATCTCGCACAGCCGCAGGGTATGTAACGGTATCTCTTATTTGCAACAAGGGATCCATTAAGAATAATTTCCCTCCGCTATTGTTCAGTTCAAACGAAACATGAACATCACCGCCTCTTTTTTGCGCAACTGCGGAATTAAAGGAAAAATTTATTGTCCCGTGAAAATTTGCAGTATTTGAAAAACGCAAGCTGTAGATTTTTGTTAAATCTAAAGAATTATTAGATGGCAAGTCTATTACGTATAAATCATTTTCTATTCCAGTGCCTATTATGACCGCAGGCCACGCCTCCCATTCATTAACGCCTTGTTGTGCCAAGCGAACTTCAAGTTTAGAATTTTTACTCAAATAACCTCTTAGCAAAATTTGATTTGTTTTAGAAATATCAATGACATCGTTTCTATTCCATGGTGTAAATCTTAATTGAATCTCTGCAGTGGACCAGCCAAGCCCGGATGTATTATCAGTTGTTATAAGCGTTCCGGAAACGCCTGTGTTTTTAGAAAAACCGGCTTGCACAGTGCTGCCGCCAGGAGGATTGTTTTGACTATCTGCCCAAGATGAATGGATAATTGTGCTTGTAATCAAGTCTATGCTATCGCTTGGCAAACTTAGATTTGGTTTGTCTCTTCCGGAAAAAAATATTGTTAAATAACTTTCCGGTTGAATAATAACATCACCAAAAACCCATAAAACTTTATCTGCGTCATTCGTTAAGGAATAACCGTTCAGATTAACAGCAGTATCTGCAGGATTAAAAAATTCTACCCAGCTGGGTTTATCGTCGAATTCGTCTCTGTAATCTGTATTTGCTGTGTTAATTTCGCTGAACATAGCAGGGGCATTACCCACAAAATTGAGCTCATTTTCGCTACTACGGCTACCATTGTTGGTGGAGCAGGTTGTTAGAATTGCTGCTAATAGAATGCAAAGTGCTTTGTTTAATTGAGAGTTGAGAATTGAGAATTGAGAATTATTTTTGCGGAAAGAGTTGCTTTTTGCGGATAAGCCGATATTTGTGGAGTTATTTTCAATTCTCCATTCTCCATTCTCAATTTGACTTGAGTTTGCCATGCTAAAAATTAGCTGTTAGCGTTCTTGCTGATGTTATTGTTTCTGTTCGCACTCTGTTTGTGTTTCCGTCGCTCCAGTTGGTAAAACCTGCGCCAACCGCTTCTAGCGTTATGGGAACTTCTGGGTAAACATTGAAGGTTACGCTTGAGCTTGGTATTGGCAAATTGTGAACTAAAATTTCGCCATTACCGTTTTTTGTAAGGGTGAGAGAAACAGAGTTGCCTAAGTTAAAATGGCTTTCAATGAATCCTTTCATTTCCGCAGGGCGGGCATTGTTGAATGTCCCAATACTTCTTATGGGTCCGGAACCATCCTTATTTCCCCATCTTGCTTGGTCATACTCGATTTCGCTACTGATTGCACTTTCAAGTTTATTTCTTATTGTAGTAACTCTTGTCGGTGCAAAATATGTCGCTATTAGTAGCGAAAAACGGTTTATAAATGCGCGCTTGTAACTATCGTTTGTCAAAAGCTTGCGCAGCATAAAGGTTGAAGCCGGTGGATTTGGCCAGCAATTAATACTGCCGCATGAGCTGGTTACAAAGTTAAGCGTATTTGGGTCACCGTTAGGCGCATTATTATCACCCCAACCACCCCACCCATGATCAGTATCGTACAAGATCCATCTCCATTTTGAGTTTGATGGTGCTTGGGCCGCACGCCATCTCTTCATGTTTTTTCCGGGCCAGTCTCTATCGTTATAATAGATTCTGCTTTGGAAGTGGTTGGTAAAATTATCCAAATCAATTCTCTGTTCCAATGTTTTTAAATCAGCATCGGAAAGTCGCTCATCCTCAGGTGTATTTCCAACACACCCATTGCTTGTGCATCCCAACCAACGCATAATATCTTGATAATCTGCGTCGGAGCCTTGACGCTCATTGTCTCCATCCATTCTGTTATAATCAGTATCTATAAAATCAATGGTATTTTCGTTTATACCAAAGTTAGTTTCAATATAATCGCTGTTCATGCGCTCGCGCAAATTAAGAATGCCGTAATACTCTCCGTTGTAATACACAACCACAGCACGGCCTTTTTGATAATCTATACCCAGCCCTTTGTTCAGTCCTGCCCCAGCATCTGTGAGTTGCTGCATAAGCATATCGCGTATATAGTCATAGTTATAATTATTACCATTATTGCGCAACATAAAATGCTTAAATCTCGTTAAATGCGGGAATTCGGGAAATAAAGGGTAGTCCAAACGATTTGGTCCACCGTGTTCTCTTCTAAAGCTGACAATAATTGATTTTTTGGGATTTGCTCTCGAACAGCCGCCGTGAATTTTGATTCCCGCCGGATGGCTCCACTTATGAGACGCGTCGCTTTCAAAAAAATCTATATGCATTGAATATTCATTATCTGTAAAATAGGATACAGGGGCATTACAACCTGAGGGATGCGAGCTGCCAAGAAGATAATTCAATTCCGATTGATTTACAGCTATGGAAATAATAGGCAAGTCAGGTAAGCGACCAACTATGTATGTTCGCATAACCATTTCGCTTGGAAATGCTCCGTCTCTGAATTGAGCGCAACGCAAAGTCCAAGCTCTTGTAGAGGTGGTGGATGGAGTAGTGTATGGGTCACCGGACTTGAGTGAGCTATTTGCAGTTGGAGCACTTCCGTTTGTTTCGCAACGTATAGTTCCACCGTTGGTTCCCGCAGGTATAATAAATTCCAAACCACTTGGATAATGCCCGCTTGCAGGGAACGTTGTGGGTAATTCTGCTTGCCCTGAATAGCATTCACCTGTATTTGCTGTATTTGGAGTTGGCTGGCAAAGTCCCCAACTGTTATCACTGAGTTTTTTTGAATAAGACAATTGCCTCATTGGCGTTGGCACCACAGGATAATCGACCTTGTCACCTATTTCTCTTTGCGAATCTACTAAAAATAATGTTCCACCAATATCAGTGTTCAGTCCAAAAGGTGCATCGGAGAGATATACCGTAAAATAACCTTTCGGTTGAATAACAGCATTACCGAAAAACCATAGATTTCCATTTTCATGATTTGTTAAAGCATATCCTATTAAATTAAAAGCCGTGTCTGCCGGATTGTAAAATTCCACCCAACCGGTTGAAATTTGAATTTCGTTGAGTTTAACGGGCAGGTTAGCTACGGAAACTTGATCAAAAGAACTGCTGGAGCTGGGTTCGCTGGAGCTACTACCGGAATCACTGGAGTCGCCGGAATCACTGGAATCATCAGAACCGCTGGAATTTCCGGAGTCGCTGGAGTCGCCGGAAGAAGTCCCTTCGCTGCTTAAATTACCACCACCGGAAGAGCTGGAAGCTGAAACAAGAAGCGGTTCTTCTTCAAAGGAACCACCGGAGCAAGAGATGATGATTATTGTTAACGCGGCAAATAGCAGTGTTAGGGTATAGGGTATGGGGTATAGGGTATGGTTCTTTTCCATAACAGGCTCCTAGAATATTACTACTGCTTCGCTGTCGAAGCGGCGGCGTCTTAGTTCTCTTTCACTATCCTTTAAATTTATTCTTTGAATAGTTCCATAGGTGTTTCGCCATTGGAATGCGGAATTTTTTGCAAAACCAAGCGTTAATCCTGTTCTTAGCTGAACATCAAAAATTTCGCTTTCCAAGTCTTCGGAATAAAAAACCGCTTCTGCTATTGGAATTATTTGCCGCAAAGTTTTGGTTTTAACATTTATGGGGAAATATTCCTGCATCCTAAATCCGCAAATATAAGCGTCTCTGTCTTCCCAAGATTTTATTTTGGGATTAAGACCAAAAGTAAGTTCTGTTTCGGCCACAAAAAGTTTTGCAGCGTGTTTGGCAGAAAGCGAAGAAACAAAGGTGGTTATGCTTTTTTCCGGGGGAGTGTAATGTCTTATTATCGTTGCTAAAATAATGTCCGTATTTTTTGTTCCATACTCAATAGAATAATTTTGCAGATAACGGTCATTGTCTTCTGTCAAAGAAAAACCTCCTATTAAGCGCCAATTTTTATCTAATCTATGACGGTATTGAAATGTTAAATCGTGGCCTAAAAAAATCAAATCTTTCAAGCCGCTTCTCACTATTGAACGTTTATGGAAATAACGCTCATCCAATCCGGCCTTTTCTTCCAAGCCAAAAGCTTTTTTTGTGTATCCAACGCGAATCGTGCCAAAATCAGAGAAGTTATACTGACCGTAAAGTTTGTCTATTGTCAGAGAATCTTTTTCGCGGTCATACTCAAAACCAAATTCCGCTCTCACTTTTTTTGCCGGATACACAGAAATATCAATTTTTCCAAAGCCTATTTTTTTATATTCGGTTTCATCTTTATGTGCTTTATTGTCTATATCAATGCCAGCTTCAAGAATTCCTCCTACTTTCACATCAGTCTTGGCAAATGTCTGAACCACGATACCCCCGATTAACAGGATTGACAGGATTTTTTTCACTTCACAACCTCTTATAAACCAATTTAACGTCTGCGCTGTCTGTTAAGTAGTTCATTCTGACTATTGAAACTTTAACGGTCTCATAACCAAAACGCTTTCTTATGTCTTCAAAAAGCTCTTCTTTTTTATCTTTCGCAAGAAGCTTGGTGTTATCATACCTTAAATTTATTTGCTCGGTGTTCCCCATAAACACTTTTTCGCAAATAAAAGTACTCAAACAAAGCAGAATATTTGCTAAAATAATGGCAAACATGGGAAGGTCGGCTGTGGCCAAGGAGTTTATAACGCCCAAGATTATAGCCGCAAAAAGGAAGGTCATTTCACGAACCTGTATTTGCTCCGTTCTAAACCGCAGTATTGAAAGTATGGCAAATAAACCAAAGGCAAAACCCGTTCTCACTCTCACCGAGGCAAGGAATGAGGTTGCCAAAAAAATCAAAATGCTGGAAACAAAAAAGCTGAAAGAGTTTTCTCTTAGGCGATGCTCTTTTGCATAAATTTTGCAAATTAGAACATAAGCAAAGATGATGTTCACCATAAAACGAGTTATGAGCGAAGCTACAAAGACTTTGTCGTCCAAGTTAAAAGCTGTAAGCGAGGCAAAATAATCCCAAACACTTGCTGTGCTATTTGCGACCGCTGCTACGTTTTCTGTCATATCCATATTTTATTCTCCTAACCTCTTATTGAAGGGTTTCTCTCTCGTAAGATAGTTTTCTAATTCTGGGTAAAAATCGATTTTTCTTTGCCTCAGGGTGAGTTAGCGAAATTCCAATGACATATTTGGAAAAACCGCTTGGATTTTTGCTGATACTACGAAAAAAATCTTGCGCAGCCGTTCTTTCCGGGCTTCTATCTCTTTTTAACTCAACTATTGAAGTGTCATTTAGCATAATTTTTGTGTTATTATACTCATAATTTATACCAAAATCCAAAGTGATTCTTTCCGGAAAGCGTTTATTTAAAAGCGTTACACGGTTAAAATACACAAATAATGACGGAGCTAAGTTTTCCGAGGGATAACCTTTGCTTTCCAATAAAAGCTTAAACCACTTGTCAAAATCTGAAAAATCCTCGATAATGGGAATTTCGTTTCCTGTTTCATCCCTGCGCTGACGAAATTTAATGGTTTTTCCGGTATTTCTTTTTTGTTTTATTTCATTGAAAATTTTTCCATTGCTCAAATACTGCCTTGTGCGAAATTTAAACCTGTTCATTCTTTTATTGTGATGCATATTAAAGCATAACAACTCCGGAGTATCAAAATAAACCGTTCTATAACTTTGAACAACACCGTCATTTATTTGAAGCAGAGAATAATCGTCTTGCACATTTTCTAAAAAGTCAAGAGCGTTTCCAATATTCAAAACATACTTGGTATCGAATCTGTTCAAAAAAGCCATAGCCTTAGACTTCTCAAGCGAAGAGAGTGAAAACGACGATAAGCGTTTTTGAAAAGATTCAAGCACGTTAAAAACCGCCTTGGCTATTTCTGTCTGTTATATTAACCGTAGCATTGAGACCTAGATAACACGCATTATTGCAATCTATGCCATCTCTAGCTTTTATAGTAACTTTTCCGCCGGTTATTGATAAATCACCGTGTACTTTTATACCATCATCGGTAGCTTCGATGTTAAGATCTCCATCACTCATTTTAAAATCTCCATCAGTGTTTATTCCTTTAATTCTAGTTCCCGTACTCACTACCTTTAGCTTTCCTTTCCTAATTTCTATATCGTTTCTAGCTTTTATTCCTGTGGAAGAGTTTGTGTCTGGCGGGCTTACGCTGTTGTCTATATGCACTCCACCATGTGTTTCTATTTTTGTATCTCCACCATTTATTAAAATGGGTCCATCTGCCCTCATTCCTTTTGAACCATTGCCACGAGCCACTATATCAATTATAGCTTCTTCACTTATTATTAAAGAGTCTGCGCTTATTATTCCATGAGATTTAATGCCTGAGGTTTTAGCAGTGATTCTTCCGCCGGAAATACGAATAGGCAAGGCTTCGTTTTGAATAGCATCACCTTCACATGTGAGATTTAAGGTTCCGCCGGTTATATGAATTTTATCGTTTGCATGAATGCAGTCGTTTTTGGATTCAATAACCGTTATTTTTCCGTATTCTATATCAATATCATTGTCTACAGCTATTGCATGGTTATATTTTGACCTTATTTCCAAAGAACCGGTTCCTTGAAAACGAAGTTTCCTTTCGCTAAAGAAAGTGCCCTTAGCATCTTCTCCTCCTGTAGGGCCGTAATTTGCTCCGTCTGCAAGCTTGTTGAGTGTATTTTCAACTAAGTGTACAAGTATTCTTCCACCGCGTTGAATATTTATTGCCGGTCCCGTTGGGTTTGTAATATCTACACCTCTTAAATAAAGCCCCATATTGATACTGGGTTGTCCATAAATTTTGACAGAGCCGTTACTGGTAGCTCCGCTCACAATCAAATTGTATTCGGTGCTTGTATTGACTGTCACAATCACATGCCCTCCATTTGACGAAACAACAACATTACCTTCAGATGGATTATCTATGACCGGCGTTCCATTTTCGAATTTAATTATAATAGCACTGTCTAAACCTAAGTCATCCCGATCTGGATCAATAATGTAAATGGGAGGATCATCTTCTCCACCACTTGTCCCGCCACTGGAACTGCTACTGTCACCACTGCCGCTATTGTTATTGCTGTTATCACCACTACAGCTTAAAGCGAAGGCTAAGAGCAGCAGAGCAGCAAGTGCAAAAAACTTTCTCAAAATCAAAACATACCCCCTTAAAAAGCAATGTTACAAAAAAGATACAAAATTGCTACGAAAAAAATTCTTATCCAACGCTTTTTTCGAGTTTTAGCGCAAGCAATGCCCTAGCCTCGCTTGCAAACTCGCCAGGTAACTCCTTGAAAACATCCCTGCTGAACCTTCGCCAAGCAAAACGCAGCTTGGATATTTCCAGGTAATTGAGCTGCCAGCTTCAACTTGTGTCCAGCTTACATGGCTGTTTTTACCTTTGCAGAGCGCACGTTTGGTGACAAAGTTGTAAACGCCACCTGTGCCGCTTTTGTCGCCTGCATACCAGTTTTGAACGGTGCTATATTTTATTTTCGCATTATCTAGAGCCACAAGCTCAACAACCGCGCTGTGCAGTTGGTTGCTCCCTTTTTCCGCACTGGGACACCCAATTTGGATTGACGGTTATACCTATGATTACAAGCTCGAATACGATGAACAATGTGGGGGATGCCCCCTCGCTTCAACCGCCTTACGTGGCAAAGGGGCAGACACATAGGTACTGCCCCTACGGTGGCAACGGCGTTTTCCGCTACCCCCAATGCGGGGCTGGTTCGGCTCCGCTCACCAAACGCCCCGCAACGCCCCGTTTTTGGACAACGTTGCACAAAATGCACAGCCACGTTGCAGGGCAACCACGGCGAGTTGCCCCTACAATTACGATGGCGGATCTAAACTTTGATTTTCCGACATTGGGTATGATTGAAAACGAAATTATGCTGTTGAATGATGCGGGCAAAATGGCTCAACAAACACGGCACGAAATGGCGAGGCATTAACGACAAACAAATATACATTACGAGCACGTTATCCGCAGCGAAACAGAATATGCAGAAATTGCAGGATACATTCGGAAAACCCAATTCTATGGGGGAAAGAACATTTGAAAGCCGTTTTGAGACAGTAGGGGCAAGGCGAGCCTTGCCCTGAATATGATTGTGAATATTTTGCCAATGAAATTTTTACTCACTCTGCCAATTTCACTTCGTGGGCAGAGTTCGCCCTACGGGCTGTCCTGCGGACATTAAAATTTCCCTAACAATGCCTGCAGGCACGGGAAATTTTTCTACATTGTTTCTCAAATGTCGCTTTTTGCTACCACATCCGTTTTCGCGCCACGTCAGCCCTTGCCCTCGGGTACAGGTTATGCTATAGTAAGCACAGCACAGCACAGCACAGCACAGCACAGCACAGCACAGCACAGCAACAACTGATAAAAGCAAAGCTACAAAACCAATTTTCGCATTTTTTCCAGAATTTCATCCAAAAATAGGAGATATAATCATGACTAGAGTTAAACTTGCTCTTTTGGCGGCTATTTCTATAGCCTTGGCATTCACCCTTTCCTGCTCCGGCGACCCAGGCAAAGACGGCATTGATGGCACTAATGGCACCAACGGTACTAATGGTACTGATGGCACCAGCTGCGAAATAACGCCCTTGGTTGACGCGGACAATGACTTTGAGATTTTCTGCGGCGGTGTATCTGTTGGCTTCTTGAACAACGGCACTGACGGCAAAGATGGCACCAACGGCACCAATGGTACCAGCTGCGAAGTCAAGGCTTCGACCACTGCCGGCAATGACTTCGATATACTTTGCGGTGGCGAGTTTGTTGGCTTCTTGAACAACGGCGCCAAAGGCGATATTGGTGATACTGGCGACAAAGGCGATACTGGTGCTGGTTGCGCTGTTGCTCCTGATCCTGCAGATTCTGCTTATTTGGTTATGACTTGCGGCGTTGGCGATGCTGCTACTACGGAGAAATGGGCCAAAGCTATGTGTGGCACATTGGCGTATGATCCAGCAAAATGGGAGTGCCGCCGCGGCCGGCTTGCCGCTTTTATTGATTCTCGCGATGGTCAGAGTTATCCTGTTGTGACTATCGGCACTCAAACTTGGATGGCTAAGAATTTGAACTGGGCTGGCACTAATAGCGATCTTGGTGCGTGCTACGGCAATGACCCTGACAACTGCGCTAAATACGGTCGTTTGTACGACTGGGCTACAGCTATGGCCGCCACTGAAAGCTCCACATCTAACCCTAGCGACGTTCAAGGCGTTTGTCCTGCCGGTTGGCATTTGCCTAGCAATGCCGAGTGGGATGCTTTGTATCGTTTTGTTGATGGTAATACTGGCACTTCAAGTCCTTATGATAGTCCTACCGCAGGCAGATATTTGAAGTCTAAAGATGGCTGGACAGATTGCGGTCCTGATAAAACTTATGCTTGCGAAGATACCTACGGTTTTTCGGCTCTTCCGGGCGGCTTCGGCGGCGGCGTCAACTTCGGCGATGCCGGCCTCAGCGGCAACTGGTGGAGTGCTACCGAGTACAATGCCAGCGGCGCCTACTTCCGGGACATGTACTACAGCAGCGAGGGCGCCATCTGGGACAGCTACGATAAGTCTTTCTTGCTTAGTGTCCGTTGCGTGAAGGACTCGCCGTGATGTGTTTGCGTAGCGAACACAACACGCCGCCCATAGCGGAGAGAAACGGAGCAATGGGCGCTGCCGTATTTTGAGAGCGTCGGCAATGTGACTTTGCGCTGGGGCGTAGTTGGGATTTTTTGACGAGAGAATATGAAAACTGAAGATATTTTGACAATAGAAGAAAGCAGCGAGAATCGCATCAACCTCGTTCGCGATCGCTTATTTTGGCAGGCATGGAATAGAAGCGCGTTTCTGTTTATTTCACATATAAAAAAATATCAAGTTCACAAACGTTTCATTCACAAAGTCTCCCAAGAAGTCGCATGGCTAGGTTTCCCAAAAAGCGTGCTTGCCGAAATTGAAAAAATAGCAAAAGAAAAAGGTTGGTCCTATGAGCAGGTGTCCGCAGACCACGTAACAATAGACGGAATTCCCCAAACAATCGGCTACGAAGACTGGTGGGCTGGAATTGTGAAAAAGAAACCCAAGCCTGCCGAGCCAAATTTTCCCTTCGCAAAAACTACCAAAAACACTTTACTCGCCGCTGGCAAAACCGCCTACGACCTCTGCTTGCATATCCACAGAGCAACGGTGAAAATGCCAAAAGAATTCCGTTACGAATTGGGTGCGAGAGTAAGAAACTACACCAACCGGGCAACCGGCGAGCAAGGATAACAGCCTATGAGATTTTCCCGTGGAACCTCTTGCAGGCTAACAAAAGCTTCCGCTAATGTTTCGGCTCTTCCGGGCGGCAACGGCAACGGCGACAACTTCAACAATGCCGGCAACAACGGCAACTGGTGGAGTGCTACCGAGAACAATGCCAGCAACGCCTACAACCGGAACATGAACTACAACAACGAGAACGCCAACTGGAACAACAACGATAAGTCTAACTTGCTTAGTGTCCGTTGCGTGAAGGACTGTTGCGGGGATAGCAGGGGCAACTCTGCTATCCCTTTTTTCTCAGAACTCCACAAAGCCTACCTCGATGCTCGCAAACACAAACGTAACACAATAAACCAACTAAAATTCGAGCGCAATCTAGAAGCCGAGCTCCTCTCTCTAGGCAAAGAACTCGAAACCCGCACCTACGAGCTTAGGCCGGGAATATGCTTTATCAACGAACTTCCCGTAAAGCGCGAAATCATTGCCGCCGATTTCCGCGACAGGGTAGTCCACCACTTCCTCTACAACAGAATCTACCCCATCTTAGACAAAAAATTCATTTACGACAGCTACAGTTGCCGCGTAGGCAAAGGCACATCGTTCGGCATAAACCGGGTGCGGCGTTTTTTAAAATCATGCGCCACTGTAGGGGCAATCCAACGTGATTGCCCAGCCATGAATTG
>JAITUM010000213.1 GCA_031286305.1 Candidatus Fibrimonadaceae bacterium
GACGAGGCAGAGGGGCGTGGAGCAAAATTTTTCATAATAACCTCCCAATCCTCTTCTCCGTCTTTGGGTGCAAAGAAAATAAATTTGTCCAAAATCTCCGCTTCCCTTCTCGCATTTGCAAAAACTTTAAACTCTCAACAGCCTTTTTTCTACCACACTTTTCTGCGGCAACGCGGTCTGCTTCAAATTCTTGTTGATGGCAAAAAAAACGATAGACTATGAAGAATGCTGAAATTAATGCTAATTGAGAATTGAGAATTGAGAACACCCTTCCCGTTGCAAAATTCGCTGGTGAATCGCCGAAGGTGAGTTGTTGAGAATTGAGAATAAAGAATGCTAAAATTAATGTAATTAGTAGAGTTCTTCGCTTTAATTCATGCCGTTTTTCTGCATGGGCTTGTTCATGAAAAAACTCGTGGCTCTGCATTATATAATTCTCAATTCTCAATTCTCAATTCTTCATTAACGCTCAACGACACCGCTCCCTCCAACATCGCTTGAATATCGCCTTCTTTTATTTCAATGCCGTTTTCAATTAACTGCATTGCATTTTTTAGCACAGAATCTAAAGCACTCTTTTCTTCTATTTCTTGCACCAAAGAACGATCTCGCAAATATTCAGCCAAACCACCAATAACAACAGGATCCGGTGAGTAATAAACTTTTTCCATAGCAAGCTCTTCTTTATATTCATCATTTTGCTTTTTGCGATAAAGCCACAAAGGGCCATTCGTCTCGCTCTGACGGAAAACTATAGCCTCGGTTTTGGTCAATTCCAAAAAAGCTATAAAAGTCACCGAAGCCATCATCGGAGAAACTTCCCTGCCCAGCAACTCCTGAAACATCGCTCTTCCACGCTGAGATAAATGACCGTTTATATGCTGTTCTCTGTCTTCAATGGTCACATTATCCACTTCTATTGTATGCACACTGTTATATGAATGAACTTGCAAAGTTTTATGAAACGCCTTGAACAACTGCCACACATTTGCCTCTGCAAGCCTGGAATCCTTATTTATTTTTTCAATACGACCACGACCATAAGTACCAAAATTTATCCCTTCCATTTCTTGCAAACCAAGTGCAACCCGCTTAAACTTTTGATATTCCTGCATCCGCTTTATCAACATTTCACGATCCATTTCAAAATCAAGCAAATCCTCTTCACTCTGTTCATTTTTTGGCAAAAGCTCTTTAGCTTTTAATGCAATCAAACGGCTCGCAAGAGCCAAAAAATCCCCTGCATAAGACAAGTCTACATTTTCCAAATCTTCTATATATTCCAAATACTGTTCGGTAATCTTTGCTATGGAAATTTTTTCAAAAGCAATCTCTTCCTTTTTCATCAAAAGATAAAGCAGATCAAGAGGACCTGTATAAGACCCATCTAACTCCAACTCATAAAAATTCTCAACTCTCAACTCTCAACTCTCAACTATTCTACCATAACGCTCTTGGTCAAATTTCTTGGTTGGTCAACATCATTGCCGCACAACACCGCTATATGATACGCCAAAAGCTGCAAAGGAATGCTGGTTATAACAGGCATAAGAGCGCTGTTCACTGAAGGAACCTTTATTATATGGTCTGCAAACTCATCCAAAGGAGCGCTGTCAGCGGTTGTTACAACAATCAACTTTCCACCTCTGGCCTTTATTTCCCTTGCGTTAGAAACAATTTTATCAAAAAGAGCATCTTTGGGAGCAACAATCACAACAGGCATGTTAGCATCTATCAAAGCTATAGGTCCGTGCTTCACCTCTGCCGCCGGGTAACCCTCTGCGTGAATGTAGCTTATTTCCTTTAATTTCAAGGCACCCTCCATTGCAACTGGGTAATGAAAATGCCTGCCTAAATAAAGAAAATTCGTGTGCTTGTAATATACTTTTGCAATTTCTAAAATTTCATCGTTTAATTTTAAAGCTTGCTCAACAGCAGCCGGCAAAGAGTTTATAGCTTGAACTATCTCCATTCCTTGAACCGAAGAAAGCCTGCGTTGCCGCCCAAGCAAAAGAGCTATTAAAGACAAAACAGTGACTTGCGCATTGAATGCCTTGGTGCTTGCAATGCCAATTTCAGGCCCCACGTGCAAGTACACGCCGCCATTTGAGGTTCTGGCAATAGTCGAACCTACCACATTGCAAATTGAAAGCACGGTTGCACCTTTGTTCTGAGCTTCTTTTAGAGCAGCAAGGGTATCTGCCGTTTCACCGGATTGCGATATGGTAAAAACCAAAGTATTTGAACCTATTATCGGGTTCCTATAGCGAAATTCAGATGCATATTCCACTTCCACAGGAATACCGGCCCACTCCTCTATCAAGTACTCTCCCACCATCGCTGCATAATAACTCGTTCCGCAAGCTGTTATTATTATGCGGTCTATGGAGCGAAGTTCTTTAAGCGACTTGTCTAATCCGGCGAGCTTTGCATTGCCATCATTCAAAAGCAAACGACCTCTAATGCAATTTTTAATTGCTTCCGGTTGTTCAAAAATCTCTTTGAGCATAAAGTGCGGAAAGTCACCTTTTTGCACAAGTTCAAAATCATTATCTACCTCTTGAATTTCACGGCTAACGGTTTTGTCTCTTATGTTTTTTACTTCAAAGCCAGCCCTGCTCACTGTAACCACATCGTTATCTTCCAAGTAGACTATTTTTTGGGTATGCCCCACTATCGTTGAAACATCGCTTGTCAAAAAACTTTCATTTTCGCCAACGCCAAGCACAAGAGGGCTGCCACGCTTAGCTCCAATCAGAACATCGGGTTCATCTTCGCATATAACGGCAATCCCAAAAGCTCCCTCCACATGCTCAAGAGCCTTCAAAACTGCCTGGCTCAAATTGCCCTTGTAAAACTTGGCTATCCAATGAGCCACAACCTCCGTATCGGTTTCAGATGCAAAGCTAATACCCTCAGCCAAAAGCTTCTTTTTTAAAACTGCGTAATTCTCTATAATGCCATTATGAACAACCGCAATTTTTCCGCCCGCTGAAAGATGCGGATGAGCATTTGCCTCATTAGGTTCGCCGTGGGTTGCCCAACGCGTGTGGCAAATTCCAAGATTTCCTTTAATTTCTTCATTTTCCAGTTTTTTTTCAAGTTCCCGTATTTTGCCGGGTGCTTTAAAAATTCTCAATCTTCCCGAATCAAGCAAGCCAATACCGGAACTATCATAACCCATGTATTCAAGTCTTTTTAAACCATCTTGCAAAACAGGAAGAACAGGCCTAAAGCCAATATAAGCAACAATTCCACACATGGGGGTTAAGGTAGAAAATCTTCAAATATTTTTCTACATTCCACACATGCTCAACGCTATGATAGATGAACTTTATGGCACTGCTATTGCAGGCGGACCTGTTATGGTGCCTATTTTGTTAGCTGGGGCTTTGGGTTTTTATTATTTATATTGCGGGTTTTCCGGGGTGATGCCGGTACATAAGGCTTCGCACATGACAAGTATTATGGCAAAGATTGCGCCGTTCTTGGGGCTTTTAGGCACAGTTACAGGCATGGTCAAAACATTTGAGATCATAACCATTTATGGAAACCAAAACCCTGTGCTTATGGCAGACGGCATTTCAGAAGCTTTAATAACAACGCAAAGCGGGCTGGTTATAGCATTCCCCTTGCTTTTATTGAACAATAGACTGGCAGGAAAACATGGCAAGTGATGTTGATTTTTTGGCCTTTAAGCCTATGCAGCAAAGAGAGGCTACCATAGATATTGGCCCCTTAATGGACATGGTATTTATTTTGCTGATATTTTTTGTGGTCACAAGCACTTTCACAAGAGAAACCGGCGTTGAAGTGAGCAAGCCGCAGGCACAAACTGCAAGCCAACTTGAAAAAGAGAATATTTTAATAGCCATAACCCGAGACGGCACAATTCATATAGATGAGCGGCAAGTTGATTTGGCCGGTTTAAGCGATGTTCTTAAAGGAATTTTGGCAAAAAATCCGGAACGCGAAGCTGTGTTAATCGCCGACAAAGATGCCATAACAGAAAGATTAGTCTCCGTAATAGATGCCTGCACCCTAGCAGGGGTCAGAAAGGTTTCTATTGCTGCGCTTAATAAGTGAGAGCTCAGTTGCTTTTGGGCTTTTTAAATGACACCTCCCTGTTCTACTAAAATATCCACTGAGTTAATCAGCAGTGTGCTGGGGGCGTAAATGCCGATTTCTTTTTCTTCGCAAAATTTTTTCCAAAGCGAAGAATCTGTTTGAAGTTTAAAATAAAACGTGCCGGGCATTTCTTGAATTGTTTTTGGAACAATGCTGTAAATACAATTTATGCCATGCGTTGCGCTAACCACTATACTTGACAACATTGACTTTGGCGCAATCTTCAACTGGGCAGCCATTAATTTAACAACCTCTTCCGGTGATAATTTTGACTCCACCGCAAGCCAAACAGAAGCTGATGATGAAATTTCCAAATCTGCAAGGCTTGCAAAAAATGAATTTTGCCCTTCTCTAGAAAATCGTTTTTGCAAAAATGCCGCTTTTTTCTCTTGCAATAAAAACTCATTTAACCTGGCAAAAATCTTATTGAAACATTCATTAAATTCCCTGTGATTATAACTAAACGCTTCTTGTAAAAACTTTGCTATTTCACAAAAAAGCAAAAAAGGCTGCGCACCTTCCGCACTTTGTATACAAGTTAAAACCGTTTTTAAACACCTCAAATCTCTGAGCAGCAATTCCTTTGAATGCGAAATATTTTCTATTCTTCCCTGCAAAAGCGCATCAAAAAAAATCAACTTTCTTGAAAAATACTCATAACCATTTACAGATACCAACGGCGGATAAAAATTTTTATCCAATTCAAAAGAACCTTGCAAATTTCTCAAAAGCCTTGCAACCTGCAAAAATTCCTTGCCATCCAAAGATTCGCCACCAAAAACAATGGATGGAAGCGGAATAAAAATCGGCATAAGCACCGAATTTTCCACAGCATGCAAATCCGAATAATTCTCCCATATCACTTTAAAGCGAGAATTAAAATCCAAAGCTAAAAACACATCCAAACTGTTCAAGTTTTTTTCAAAAATTTGAGCAAAATTCCTAGCTTCAATTTTTACCGACTTATTTTCATAGTCAATAAATGAAATTCCGCTTGGAAAAATTGCCTCACACTCCTTGAACGCAAATTGCCCTTCCCTGAGCAATTTTTCTTCCAGAGCCAACTTGCCAAAACCAAAGTGCATTCCTTTTGGCAAACCCGAAACATTTTTAATGTGTCTCAAAATAAACTCATCCGATTGCTGCAGGTGTTGCTGCGACAAAGCCATTCCTTCTTTCCACGCTACCAAAGCGGTCATTTTATACCTCCAAAAGCATTTTCTTTCTTCACATTACATTAGACGGAAAAAACGGGAAAAAAAATATAAAAAAGTGAAAAAAAATGCAAAATTCCAACAATTGTTGTCATTTACCGTGTTTTCAAGCTAAATTCGCCGTTTTTTTTGTATTTAAAAAACATTTTTTTGTATGGCGCTTACTAAAGCATTTGTATTTTCTAAATTCCTTTTCAAAACCTCATGGAGATGAAAAATGTCTGAAAATCTTTCTGTTCTTGGCAAGGCTCGCGCCGAATATAAACCCAAATTGCCAAAATCCTTGCGCAATGGACCCTTGAAAGCTTTGATAAATTCCGGTGAAGCTACCGAATCGGTTCGCGACCAGGAAAAAATAAAAGAATTATTTCCGAACACCTACGGAGCACCCATCTTAACATTTGATGCAGCAGAAGAAAAACAAACCGCAGGCGGACCGCTCAATGTTGGAGTTGTCCTTTCCGGCGGCCAGGCTCCGGGCGGGCATAATGTTATAGCCGGAATTTTTGATGGCATTAAAGCCGTTATAGGAGGCTCAAAACTTTATGGCTTTTTGGGCGGGCCAAGCGGCCTTGAAAACGGAAAATATATTGAAATAGACCATGCGCTAATGGATAAATACCGCAACACAGGCGGCTTTGACATAATCCAAAGCGGCCGCACAAAACTAGAAAGCACAGAGCAATTTGACAAGTGCATTGAAGTGGCAAAAAAACTGGACCTGAACGCCATTGTGATTATTGGCGGTGATGATTCCAACACAAATGCAGCCGTGCTTGCCGAATATTTCTTGGCAAAAAAAGTTAGCTGCGCAGTTATTGGCTGCCCAAAAACCATAGATGGAGATTTGAAAAACGAGTATGTAGAAACCTCTTTTGGTTTTGACACCGCTGTTAAAACTTATTCCGAACTCATTGGCAATATTGAGCGAGATGCAAATTCCGCCCGCAAATACTGGCACTTTATTAAATTAATGGGCCGCTCTGCAAGCCACATAGGCTTAGAGGCCGCACTCCAAACACGCCCAAACATTTGCTTGATTTCAGAAGAAATAAAAGAAAAGAAAATGACGCTTGAACAGGTGGTATTCTCCATTGTTGATGTGATTGTTGCGCGTTATGGAGCCGGCAAAAATTTTGGCGTAGCCCTTATACCCGAAGGTCTGGTAGAATTCATTCCGGAATTTGGAACTTTAATTTCCGAGCTGAACGAAGCCCTTGCCCACAACGAAGCGGAAATCAAAAACGCAGGCAAAATCCCAGATATGGTAGCTGCAGCTTGCAAACACATTTCCGAGGCTTCTGCAAAGTTGCTGAAAAGCCTGCCGGAAGGCATACAGTTGCAGCTCATGCTAGACCGCGACCCGCACGGCAATGTTCAAGTCTCCTTGATTGAAACGGAAAAATTGCTCATTGAAATGGTTTCAAAAGAACTCAAAGTTCGTGCTTTCAAAGGTAAGTTTGCCGCTCTTAACCACTTCTTTGGTTACGAAGGACGTTGCGCAGCTCCCTCCAATTTTGATGCAGATTACTGCTACAGCCTTGGGTATGCGGCTTCCGTTTTGGTGTTGCACAAAAAGACCGGCTACATGGCCTCCGTTCGCAAGCTTACATCCGGTATTGAAAACTGGATTGCAGGCGGTGTTCCCACCACAATGATGATGAATATTGAGCGCAGGCACGGTGCAGACAAACCGGTTATTCAAAAAGCCCTTGTGGACTTAAACGGCAAGCCATTCAAATATTTTGTCGAGCGCAGAAACGACTGGGCAAAAGGTGAAGAATATCTGTATCCCGGTCCCATTCAATATTTTGGTCCAAGCGAAGTGTGTGACGTAACAAACTACAC
>JAITUM010000231.1 GCA_031286305.1 Candidatus Fibrimonadaceae bacterium
TAATCAAAATTTCGCAAACGAATAGAGCGTCTTTTGTGGATGATGGGATCATATTTCATGGCGTAAAATATACATTTTTTACGCCGCGCCTCCCATTTCAAAAAAAATAAAATCATAACACCCTGCAACGCAACAACTTACGATTTTACAAAAGAAAAAGTGATAAAGTCAGGTGCTTAAAAACAATGCTTTTTTTGCATTGCCTATACCCCATACCCCATACCCTATACCCAAACATTGAGTTAATCAGTGTTTACTGTATAGACTCTCTAATTTCGTTGAATTTGTCTTTAATTGCCAAGAATACCTCTACAATTTTCGGGTCAAATTGCTCGCCGGATTCTTTTGCGATAATTTTGACAGCCTCTTCGTGAGTAAATGCTTTTTTATAAGGACGCACGGAGGTGACAGCATCGTAAACATCTGCTATGGCCATAATGCGCCCCTGCAAAGGAATTTCAGCGCCTTTTAAATTGCGGTGATAACCTTTGCCGTTCCAGTGCTCGTGGTGATAACCCGCAAAAAACTTTGCATGACGCAAAAACATTCCCTCGCCCGTTCTGGCAATAATTTGATTAACTATACGCTCCCCTTCTTGCGAATGCGTTTTCATAATCTCAAATTCTTCCGGAGTGAGCCTGCCCGGCTTGTTCAAAATAACATCGGAAATAGCTATTTTGCCTACATCGTGCAATCTGGCCGAAAAAACCAGTATATCTTTATTCCAGCCATTCATTTCTTCCATATACACACCCATATCTTGCATTCCCTCAATGAGAACCTTGATATATTCGGAAGTGCGCTCAACATGACCGCCCGTATCTCTGTCACGATTTTCAACCATGTCTGCCAAAACAAATACAATGTTGTTTTGCAGTTGCTCTATGCGCTCAGTACGCTTTTTAATCAGTTCATTTATATGTAAGTGATTTGCCATTCTGCGAAGCATTATAGGCACAGAAAAAGGCTTTGCTATAAAATCCACAGCACCCAGCTCCAAAGCGTGAGATTCTCTGGCTTCATCGCTAAAGGCAGTTAAAAATATAACCGGTATCTGCGTTGTAAGTTCATCTTCTTTTAACTTTTGCAAAGTGGCAAAACCATCCATTTCCGGCATTTCAATATCAAGCAAAATGAGATCCGGTGTGACTTTCTTTAGCAAGGCAAACATTTTAGCAGCAGAAAGCATGGTATAAACATCATACCGACCATCCAAGGCCTGTTTAGCTTTAACCAAGTTCACAGCGCTATCATCTACTACAAATACAATCTTCATTTTAACCTCACTAAATAGCTTCTGCTACTTCATTGCCCATTTCTTCCGTGCCGACTTTTTTGCAATCTGCAACCCAAATATCGCCGGTGCGAATACCTTTTGATATGGTAGCCTCTACCGCAAGCTCTATGGCTTTGGCAGCTTCTTCTTCTTTGAAGGTGTAGCGAAGCATAAGCGCAGCGGAAAGTATTTGAGCTATGGGATTTGCAATACCCTTGCCTGCTATATCAGGTGCGGAGCCGCCAGCCGGCTCATAAAGCCCAAAAGAACCTTCGGCTATGCTTGCGCTGGGCAAAAGTCCCATTGAGCCGGTGAGCATTGCACACTCATCGCTCAGAATATCTCCAAACAAATTCGGGCAAAGCATAACATCCATATCTCTAGGTCTCTTTATCAGCTGCATTGCCGCATTATCCACATAAATGTGTTCCAATTCAATTTCCGGATATTCTTTTGCAATCTCCTTCACTATTTCACGCCAAAAAACGCTTGTTGCCAAAACATTGGCTTTATCCACGCTGGCAAGTTTTTTGCTGCGGAGCTTAGCTGCTTCAAAAGCAAAGCGGGTTATGCGTTCTATTTCTTTTCTGGTATAGACCATTGTGTCAAAGCCTCTTTCATCTTCGCCTTTGCCGTCTCTACCTTTGGGTTGCCCAAAATAAACATCACCCGTTAACTCTCTAACACAAAGAATGTCAAAACCGTCTCCAACAATGTCTGACCTTAGCGGCGATGCGGATGCAAGTGCCTTGTACACCCTTGCAGGGCGCAAATTGCAATATAGTTTGAAATGTTTGCGAAGGGGCAAGAGTGCTCCTCTTTCGGGTTGAAGCTCCGGTGGCAAGCTTTCCCATTTTGGACCGCCAACCGAGCCGAACAGTATGGCTTCTGCTGCCTCTGCTATTTTTAGTGTACTTTCCGGTAAAGGATGCTTGTGCTGGTCATAAGCTGCGCCACCAACCGGCGCCCATTCCAAGTTCAAGGAAAAGCCGAATTTTTTACCCGCGGCTTCTAAAACCTTAATTCCTTCTTTCATTACTTCAGGACCAATGCCATCTCCCGGCAAAACTGCTATTGAAAATTGTTTCATAAAAGGGAATTTAGAAAAATCCCCCTCGCTGCAACCGCCCGTTACATTGCACAAGGGCAGACAGTAGGCGAGTGCCCCTGCATTGGACGGGCGTTTTCCGCTACCCCCAATGCGGCTTTCCCTTACCCACAAATAAAGGGGCGCTATAATAACCCAAATTTTTGTTTTGCCTCGGTCAAAGAAACACCGCTCTCCAAAAGGGCAAACAACTCTTCACGGCCCTCGTAGCGACCCTCGTTGCGACCTTCTTCACGACCCTCGCTACGACCTTTAGCTTCGCCGCGACCAAAGCCTTCTTCCCTAGCGTACTTCAACGCAGCATACCTGTCACGCTCATTCTTCATAGAAGCCTCATAACTATC
>JAITUM010000277.1 GCA_031286305.1 Candidatus Fibrimonadaceae bacterium
CTTGCGGTCGCCATTGAATTGGATATCGTGAAAGCAAATTTACATAGGTACATTATTTCGCGATAAAAAATTGTAAACGCAAATTTACGCGTAGGGGCAGGTTTCAAACCTGCCCCTACATGTTGATTGTATTTGCATTATTTATTGCATTCATGCGCAACGGTGATTTGCATTTGCGCATGTGTGGCAGGGCAAGAGAGGGTAGCGTAAAACGCGAAGCGGTTGGAGCGAGGGAGAGACCTCTCCCTATATTTTTAAAACAACCATATAAATAGTGTTCAACTCAGTGCCAAGGACTTACATTTCGAACATTGCTTCTGATATTGTTTTTGGTTTTTGTACTGATTTTTATCTTTCCCCTTGCTCAGCATACGGCTCTCTATGGTTTGCGTTGACAATCCATGCATGGATACGGTGGTTCTCATGCGTATTTCCGCAGTTTGCATGCTTTCCATTTAAAATATTAACATTGGGAAACGCCTCCTCTTCTCACAGTCATCAGTAATAAACAATTGACCTGCCATGCTTAAAGGCCATGATGAAAGAGTACATTTTTATCGTTTATTATATAAAAATTTGGTTTCATTTCCAATGCTCACTAAATAAACTCCTCTGGGTAAATGTGCAATGGATATGCTTTCGTTAGGCTGCACAATTTTATTTAACAAAATACTACCCTTAAGGTTTATCAGCTGCACTTTTTCTGCTTTAGTTATACCTTGTACTTGAAAACTTTGTGCATTAATTAAAACACTGATATTAGAAGCAAAAATCGATTTTTGAATTGCACTTGTTCCTTCCTTAATAGTGTATGAGCCCAGTAAAATTTCCGTTGCTGCCTCAAAATTTATACCATCTTCAATATCCACCATTACAGTATATGTTCCTGCTGTGGTTGGAATAGTGGTGTTGCCATTATACTTGACTGTAATGATTCCAATGCCTGTCATGGGAGATTTAACTTCAACTGCACCAATACCTTGCGCAGAACTATTGTAAATATGATCTACGGGTATAGTAAAGTTCAAATCATCTACAGTAGGCATTTTTTTTGTAATGGCAAAAGTTGCTGTTTTTGTACCTGTGAAATTGTCTATGCCAGCAACATTGATTGTAGCGTTTCCAGCATCAGTATTATCTGCATAAGATACAAAGTAGTCTATTTCTTCTGTTAAAGTAACATCGCCTAGTTTTACAGTTACTGCTGGCGTGTACTCATTGCCATTGTAAATGTATGAGCTTGTTGCAATTGACACTGTTGCATCAGCAAGTTTTAAGCTGAAAGTTGGATATCCTTGGTTAAAATTATTTACATCTAGAAACCAAGAATGATAAATCGTTCCTGTTTGAGCAACTGAGTCTACAAAAGCGTTTAAGATTTCAACAAATGAAATTTCTTTCATTTCGAGTTCTGTTATGCCTATTATATTTGCAATGTTATCTTCGCCAATGGCACCCTCTGCAACACCGAGCATTTCGCTATTGAGAGTTGCATTCCAGTAATTGTCAAATGCTTTACCTCTATAATTATATCCTGCAATACCACCGGTGCTGTCTATTCCATCTATTGTACCGCTGGAGTAATTATTGGCTATTGTACTGCCGCCATTTATAGCCCCTACAATACCGCCAACTTTATTTGTTCCATTTACTGCACCTACGGAGTAATTATTTATTACTGAACCATCATAACTGATTCCAACTATACCACCAACGCTGGAATTTCCAGTAATATTACCTGTAGAATAACTGTTTATCAACCTGCCAGAACCCATAAAACCACTAGCGCCTGCTATACCACCAATGCCGGAGTTTCCGATAATATTACCTGTGAAGTAGCTGTTCAATACAGAAGCACTATAATAATTAATACCTACAATTCCACCAACACTATTGCTCCCACTTACTTCACCAGTTGAATGACTATTAGATATTGTACCATCATTTCTCCCTGCAATTCCGCCTGCCTGGTTACCTCCGTTTACTTTACCAGTAAAATAAGAGTTTTGTACGCTACCTGTATAAACTTGCCCTATTATACCGCCAACAATATTATTTCCAGTTACTATACTAGCCGAATGACTAGCCATTACTCGAGCAACATCAGCATATCCTACAAGACCACCAACATTACCATCTCCATTCACTGTACCAATGGAGTAACTGTTTTGTATTCCATTATTATACCCTGCAATACCCCCAACTCTATTTGTACCGTTTACTATGCCTCTAAAATGACAATTCGTCATGCTTCCGCCCCAACCAGTGCTACCCACTATACCACCAACATTATTTCCACCTTTAATAAAGGAAGCAAGTACTCCTATATTTTTTATAAAAGAACCTGTGCCGAATAAACCTTGATAGTCATCCGTAGTGTTTACATAAATACCAGAAACAAAATAATTAGCTCCATCAAAATTGCCACCAAAGCCGTTGCTTATATTTCCAATGGGAATCCATATATTTAAATCGCTAGAGGCCTCATTCCACGATTCCCAACCTGTGGTATCATTCAGCATAATATCTGCACCCAAGGTAACAATTTTATCTTTAAAATCATTACCATCATTTACCAATTTAGCTAATCCCGCAAGTTCTTCGGCAGTACTTATGACAAATTCATTTTTTTCATCATCATACCATCCAGTATCAATTTGGCCATTCCACACAACAGGCTCTGTAGCCAATGCAGAGGAAATGGCGTAAAAGAATAACGCAAAAAAATAAGCTATGTTTTTCATGGCAATAATATAGTTTTTTCTACATTTAACTCTTTCATAGGAGTAAACACAGTGAAAAAAACTACAATTTGGTTACCTGCAAGCTTTTGGTTTGCAATACTTCTTGCATTTAATGCTTGTAGCAGTGATGGCAATGAAGATACCTCACTCCCTTCTAGCTCAGAAGCTCAAGCTTCTTCCTCAAACTCGGAAATTGAAACACTTTCCTCAAGTTCAGAAGTTCAAGTATCTTCCTCTAGCTCGGAAGTTCAAGTGATATCCTCAAGCTCGGAAGCCCAAGCGTCTTCTTCAAGCTCGGAAATCCAAATATCTTCTTCGAGTGCAGAAGCAGAAATATCTTCCTCAAGCTCAGAAATTGAAACTTCATCATCAAGTTCGGAAACTGAAACCTCATCATCAAGCTCAGAAAAATCTTCATCTTCTGAAGTCACTAGCGGAACATTTACAGACACACGTGATTACAGAGAGTACAAATGGATAAAGATAGGAGAGCAAACATGGATGGCAGAAAACTTGAACTATAGCGCAAATTTTTCACCCAGCGATGATCCTCCATGCTACAATAGCAACACTAACAATTGCGACACATACGGCAGGCTTTATGGACCAACAGCTAAAACCGCATGCCCCACAGGCTGGCACTTGCCTACCAAAGCAGAATGGCAAACTCTTGTGGACTTTGTAGGTTCCAACGCTGGACAAAAACTCAAAGCAACAAGCGGTTGGAGCAGCGGAAATGGCACAGACGAATACGGCTTTGCAGCGTTACCAGGTGGCAGCCTCAACGGAAGTACTGGTGAATTTCAAAATAATATAGGCACGAATGGCTATTGGTGGAGCAGCGATGAAGAAGATTATGAGCGTGGTTATCCTTGGAGCATTGGCACCGGCAATGATGTAAGTCAAATTTTAAATCCTCAATTTTTTCAACGTTATTATTCCATCCGTTGTCTAAAGAATTAGAACATGTTAGCGGTTAGGGATATTGTAGGTAAAGGAATGAAGAAAGTTAGTTCGGTTTTCTTGGTGATAGGCTAAGTTTATTTTTGTAAACACTCGTTGCGCAACGATGATTTACATAGGTACATTGTTTCGCAATAAAAAAATGTAAACGCAAATTTACGCGTAGGGGCAGGTTTCAAACCTGCCCCTACATGTTGATTGTATTTGCATTATTTATTGCGTTACCGCATTAATATGTTTGAATGGAATTTTCTTTATCACCTTCTATTTCAGATTTAACAATATTAGCTATGTTTTGGGCAAAATTTAAATAAGATTTAGCCTCTTCGATGCTTGGCAATACTTCACCATCTAAAAGGGCAATATCAGTTGGATAACGAGATTCTATGTATAAACTTTTTATAACTTGCAAAGTATTTTCATCTACTTTATCCACGGATTTTGTTTGGTTTTATTATTTTGCATAAATTTCTACACCCATATTCCTAACTTCTTTAATAAACTCACTCTCTTTTTTCTCTAAATATTCAAATTCACCCTTTGAATAAACAACAATATCCATAGCATACTGTTTATTTATTTCCAGTAACGCTGTTGAAACAGACAAATTTCTATTTCTTCTATTTTTAAAAGTTTCTGCAAACTCTTCTGTATCTAAAATAACAACCAAATCTATATCACTGTCTTCTGTTGCTGTTCCGTTAGCATAGGAGCCAAATAAAATAACTTTATAGGCATTGAACGATTCTAAATATTACATCAGCAGATAAAGACATAATAGGAATATAGAAAAATAAAATTTTTCAATGTCTGCCGAAGTAATTTATGAGATGACCGGTTTGTCTGAGAAAAATTTTATTTTAAAAGACAGCGGTAAACCTGCGTGGAAGGTTAAGAAGAAGCGTAAGCAACCAGTTGTCTGACTCAGCCTCCGCCGTTTTTTTTGCGGCTTCCGCTTCTGCTGCTACTTTTTTATTCGCTTCTTTCTCTGCCATTTTAGCTACAACAGCTTCATTTAAATAATTCTGACTCGTAAAATTTTCCTGCGCAAAAATTGAGGATGAAAAAATAATTATTACTAAAACATGGGTACATTGTTTCGCGATAAAAAATTGCAAACACAAATTTACGCGTAGGGGCAGGTTTCAAACCTGCCCCTACATGTTGATTGTATTTGCATTGTTTATTGCATTACCGCATTAATATGTTTGAATGAAATGTTGTGAAAATGAATTCGCATTGTAAAGGCAATCCCAACGTGGCTGTGCATTTTGTGCAACGATGTCCAAAATCGGGGCGTTGCGGGGTTGAAATGCAAAGCAGGAAGGGTGTTGGGAGTAGGGAGTGGAGGCTTGCAAAATGCTAGCCACTACCGAGCAAATCAAATTTACTATATTACCGTCCATGAATACATCTAACAATGTCCCTCAGTCCTACAGAATTCTCACTTTTGCCATAATTGTGATAGTTATAGGTTCAATTTTTGTTTCCGGTTCGTTTTATACTGTTAGAGCCGGTGAAAAAGCCCTTGTTTTCACATGGGGAAAAATAACAACGGTAACAAGCGAAGGTTTGCACTTCAAAGTTCCGGTTATGCAAACAATTGCAAAAGTAGATATTCGCACAAGAAAAGCCGAAGCACCTGCTGCTGCCGCTTCCAAGAACATGCAGAATGTCTCCACTATTGTCACCCTCAATTATTACTTAGACCCTCAACGATTGGATGTGCTTTATTCAACCGTAGGCTTGGAAGTTGAGAATAAAATAATAGCCGCGCGTATCCAAGAAACCGTTAAAGCTGTGGTTGCCCGCTATACTGCAGAAGAACTTTTATCTTTGCGCGAGCAGGTTAGAAACGAAATTTCAGAGAGCCTGACCAAGCAGCTTTTGGAGTATAATATAGTGGTAGGCGCCGGCGGTGTTCAAATAACAAGTTTTGAATTTAGCCGTTCTTTTAACGAAGCTATTGAAGATAAACAAGTTGCCGAACAAAGAGCACTCACCGCAAGAAACAACCTTGAAAGGGTAAAGGTTGAGGCTGAGCAAAAAGTGGCTCAAGCCAAGGGTGAAGCAGAATCTATTCGCATTCAGGCAGATGCTATTCGCGCACAAGGCGGCAAAGAATATGTGAATTTAAAGGCTATTGAAAAGTGGGATGGCAAACTGCCCGTTTATACCGGTGGAGGCGGTCCCTTGCCTTTTATAGAGATTAAATAGTGCTCAAAAATTTCTTCTTGTTTCTTCGCATTGTAGCCATTATATTCGTAGTCTATGTTGCTTTAGTGATATACATAGGTATGCGCAAAGAAAACGTTTTATCTTTTGCAAGGCAAGAAGTTGAAATTAAACAGGATTCTCCGATTTTGGTAATTGGTTACAGACTTGGCAGTGCAAGGGCTAAGGAATATGCAGATAGCCTCACAAAAGAAAATATTCCAAACGAGCTACAACTGGTAGATCCTATTTACGATGAAAAAGAATACTTGCATAAAAGATACGGAATTTTTTATTTAGGGTTTTAAGAATTTTTCTAAATTCTTTTTGCGATGCCAATCACAAAAAATGATTTAATTAATGAAACCGCAATATCCTGCGGAACAACTAAAGACTGCGCAAAGGTTGTAGTCGAGCAGTTTTTTGATGTTGTTAAGGATATAGTCAAAGCGGGTAATTCTTTGGAAATAAGAGGCTTTGGAACTTTTTCTCCAAAGACCTGCAACCCGAGGCTAGGGCGCAATTTGCAAACCGGCGAGCTTGTACCTTTAGCTGCTTGCAAGAGTGTTAGCTTAAAATTCTCTTCTGAAATTAAAGCCGCAATTATAGGCTCTCCAAAGCGCGCGACTAAGCAGGCAGCTCCCAAGAAATCGGTTCAAGTCCGTGAGTTTGAAGGTATTGGTTCGCTTTAGAGAAGTGCCCGCAACCAATGAAGCCTCTACTCGCAGATAGCGGCGATGGATGAGGAGCCTCCAATACAAGGTGTTTTTTATTCTGCGCAATTAAAATATTTTTTTTGCGTGCAAAATTTCCCCAAAGCAAGAACACCAAGTTCTCTTTGTTTTGCGAAAGTCTTTCTATTACCAAATCAGTAAACTTTTCCCAGCCTATGTAAAAATGCGAGGCAGGCGAATTTGCCCTGACCGAGAGCGATGAATTTAAAAGCAGCACACCTTGCCTTGCCCACGATTCCAAGTTGCCGTGAGCAGCAGGTTTAATGTCCAAATCTCGTTTCAATTCTTTGTAAATATTCAGCAAACTGGGTGGTATATCAATGCCAAAAGGAACTGAAAAAGAAAGCCCGTGTGCTTGTCCGGTTCCGTGATAAGGGTCTTGCCCCAAAATCACAATTTTAGTTTGCGGCACAGGGCATAAATCCATAGCGTTGAAAAATAAATTTGCCGGCGGATAAACGGTATATTGCTTTCTCTCTTGAATTATTTTGTTTTTAATTTCTGCAAACCAAGGAGTTTCAAAAAGGTCTGCAAGCAAACTAAGCCAAGATTCTTCTAGTTTAATAATACGGCCTCCTCAGCAAGCAGCACAGGAACGCCTTGTTTAATTGGATACGCTCTTTTTCTGTCTGCGGTGATAAGAGCGCCGTTTTCCTCTTGCAAAGGCTGTTTAGTCACCGGACAACATAAAATTTCAAGCAAATCTTTGGAAATCATAGGTGTAATGTAGAAACGTTTTTACTATATTACTCCCCATGCGTTCTTTTTTCACTTTCGTGTTGGTGTCGTTTTTCTTTGTTGGGTTTGCCTCTGCTTCAGGCAAGGTTTTTAACAAAAATTACGAAGGTATTCAGAAAATCAAAGCGACAATAGAGACCCATGAGGGGACTATTACCGTAAATTTGCTCTTTAATGAGGCCCCAAACACTGTGGCTAACTTTATAGACCTTGCAAACAAGGGTTTCTATAACGGGCTTTCGTTCCACAGAGTCATTCAACGCTTTGTGGTGCAAGGCGGCGACCCGAGCGGTAATGGCTCTGGCGGTCCGGGTTACACAATAGATGATGAGAAAAACGAATTAAAACACGTTGCCGGAACACTCTCAATGGCAAATGCAGGACCTAACACCGGTGGCTCGCAATTCTTTTTAGTTCAATGGGAACAACCACACCTAGACGGCAAACACACTGTTTTCGGCATGATCGAAAACGGTTTAGATGTAGTCTATAGAATAGAACCTCATGACCCTATTATCAAGGTTCAAATAGAGGAAATAAAATAAAAACGGAAAATTTATGTCAGGTAAAAAAACTGTAAAAGAAGAGAAGGTCAAAAAAGAGACTGCAAAAAAAACAGTTGCTCCTAAAGCCGTTCCAAAAACGGCTTCAAAAGCTGCTCCGAAAGCTGCTGAGCCCGAGGCAACTGCATCAAAAGCAGTTGTTCCAAAGAAAGTTGCACCTAAAGCAGCGCCATCAAAAGTAGAGTCTTCATTAATGGTTCAAGGTGCAAAGTTTGTAAAAACAGCCTTCTTCTTTGATGTGGAAAAAGAAAATGCAGGCAAACGCAAGCTCGGAGCGCAACCAAAACAGTCGGAAAAACCAACTGTATGGAGCCGTCCAAAAGTGAGCAACACTCTAGATAGCAAAAATTTGGTGGAACTGCTTTCGCAACAATTAGAATATGAAAACAGAACTTATTTTGAAGGATGTGAAGGGCAAATTTGCGTTAAATGCAACGTAAATAATGTTGATCAAAAATTTTATGTAAATAAGTCGCTTGGCTACTGCACGGAATGCGCCATACTCCTTGACCTTGGACAATCTAAAGAGGGCGTGTTTTCAGATGCTCAAATGGAGCTTATGCGCCGTTCAATGGAAAAATCCATGCAAAAAGCAAAAGACATTGATGATAGCGATTTAGAAAGCGCGTTGATGGACGATATGGATTCTTTGGAATTGGAAGAAGCTTTGCTTGCCGCAGAAGAAGCTATGGATTTTTAATGATTAACGATTAATGATTAATTATAGTTTGGCTAATATAAAAGCTTTGTGCAAGGTTCTTGGGCAGCCGCAAAAGAGTTTTGAGAGCATTCATATTGTGGGCACAAATGGTAAGGGTAGCACTTCTTTTTATTTAGCAAATATTTTACAGGCACATAAGTTGAGGGTTGGGCTTTTTACAAGCCCGCATTTGATAAGTGTTAGGGAAAGGTTTAAAATAAATGGAGAAATGATTTCGCAAAGCGAATTGGATTCTCTTTTGCAACGCGTTGAAGATGCGGCTGAAATTGCAATGGTTAAACCATCGTTTTTTGAAGCTTTGACTGCGGTTGCTTTTTTGTGGTTCAAGGAACAAAAAGTTCAGGTAGCCGTTTTGGAGGCGGGTCTCGGTGGCAGGTTAGATAGCACAAAGATTGCAAACGGCAATATAGCTGCAATAACAAGCATAGACCTAGATCACACGGACTTGCTTGGCAACACTAAAGAAAAAATTCTGAAAGAAAAACTTGGCATATTAAAAAAAGGCGCAACTTTAGTACTTGGTAATTTGCCGCGTAATCTCATTTCAAAATGCCCTCCTCATATCAAAGCAAAAAAAATAACCCCCGAATTAAAGGTTGGCAACTACGGAAAAATTTACAAAAAAAACGCCGAGTTAGCCTGCGCAATAGCAGCTTTTTGTCTGAACCTTGATTCACTTGATTCAAGGATTAACATGAGGTTTAATGCCGCGCTTGCCCGCTCCGCGTTAAAAACCAGCACTTGGCCCGGTAGAATGCAGATGATTTATGAAAAGAAAAAACTTAAATTCATTTTAGATGGTGCGCATAATCCACAGGCAGCTAAGGAGCTTGCAAAATGCTTGAAAGAAAAAAAACTCCCACCAATGCCTTGCTTTTTTGCATCCTTAACAGACAAAGACACTTTCAACGTTCTCAAAGCATTGAAACCGCATATATCTATTTGCTACCCTATACAGGTTGAAAGCTCAAGGTCCAGAAGCGTAGAAGAAATTTCAGAAATCTGCAAAGAACTGAAAATACCCCACACTCTATACCCCAACACCCTTCCCCGTACCCTACACCCTACCCCAGTCCTAATAACCGGTTCGCTTTATTTGGTTGGCGAAGCGATTAAAAAACTGGGAATTTAAGGAGTTTCTAACTCACCGTGACATATACCAAAGTTTGGTTTACCAACTGGTAAGCTATTTCTCCAAAAGTGATTGGACCTGAAAAAGCATCAATTTTTTTGCCTTCAAGCTCGCCGTAAAGAAAGTTCAATATGCAATTGCACGAAAATGCTGCATTTGTTTCTTTAATTTCGGAAAGCTTACTGTTGAACTCTTTCTCGTAGTTCTCTATGTTTTTGGCAATTCTGTATTGAATGCCTCTAAACACAGGCGCATAAAAATTCACAACACCATTCTCAACGGACTTGAAAGAAATGTTAATACCGTTTCCGGCATAATCTCCAACAAGCGGAAGCTTAGTGTCTATTTTATTTTGCGCTATATAATCGGCTAAAACTGTTTCTTTGCCGTCTATTAGGCACTTTGTTGCAGAAAAACCTTCTTCTTCAAAAGTGATAACCGGCGAGAATTCATTTTGAGCAAATATATTGACTATATTAACGCTAACAGTTTTGTCTCCCGGAACTTTCAAGTGCAAAGCAACAGCTTTATCAGAATATGCTGAAGCTGCCGTGCCATCTACAGCTATTGGGGTTTGCCCTGGTATGCCCAAGTTAACGCCTGATATCCATCCAACGATGTTTTTCAAAAACATGTCTTTGAACCCTGCCGCATTTTGAGCATATTTTATATGCACTGCGCTGTCAAAAGGCACAACTACAATAGAAAAACCGCTGTCAAAGGCATCAGCAGCCACACTTTCTATTTCTGAGGCTGCATAAGTTTTGATGGAGCCTTCGTAAGAAAACTCCGTTACAAACAAATGCTCGCCGGAAACTTTACCGCCTTCTTTTGCCATGAAGTACTCGGTGGAACCGCCAATCCATTTGCCTTTTGGCAATTTTTTGAGCAGAGCCTCGGTACCGGCAATGTGAAGTGTCTTATTGTCCATTATGAGTTTGGACGCCTCTTCGAATGTCATTAACATATCTGTTCTCCTTTACAATCTTTGTATTGTGGCGAAATCAGCGTCCATGGACACTGTGGTTTTGTTTAAAAATTTGCGGACTTCCTCAGCGCATTCTACCAAAATGACTGGCGAAGGATTTCCCGCATATTTCATCCTCAAATGCATTACTAGCATGCAAAAACCTAAATTTGAAAAAGTCTGACTCCCAGCCAAGATTTTTTCAATCTGCTGATTTGTTATAGTCATTTTACCGGTCCTCCTTCTTGGAAAGTGTTATTTACGAGTTACTCCTCTATTTAATATATATTATTTATTGAAAAGCGGTACACTTTTTTTCATATTGCTGTTTTTTTCTTTTTTTCTACATTACGCAGTATGTCAACGCACAAAACTTCTAGTCTCTTTATTTTTAGCGCGGCGAGCGGAGCCGGTAAAACAACGCTTATGAACAAGGTTATGCCTAGCTTTCCAAACGTGGTTTACTCCGTTTCGGTAACCACAAGAAAACCTCGCTCCGGTGAGGTAGATGGTGTACATTATTTTTTCAAAACAGAAGAAGAGTTTAAAGAAATGATTGAGAAAAACAAACTTGTTGAATGGAACAAGGTTCATGGCAATTATTATGGAACACCCAAGTTTTTTATTGAACAAAAACTCTCGGAAGGCAAGGATGTGGTTTTTGACTTGGATGTTTTTGGAAAGATTAATTTTGACAAGTTTTATCCGGAAGCGGTGGGTATTCTAATTTTGCCGCCAAGTATGGAAGAGTTGGAGCTGCGATTGAGAAACCGCAAAACGGAAAGCGAAGAAAGCCTGAGGCTAAGAATGGAAAACGCAAAAAAAGAAAACGACTTTGCCCTTGCAGAAGGCAAATATGAGCATGTGATTTACAACGGAGATTTGGAAATTGCCGCCGCTGAACTCAAAGGCATAATGGAAAAATACAGTTCTTTTAAATCTTCAAGCCAAAGCGGGTCTTGAGAATAAATTAACTGCAAAGCCTCGCTAAAAGTTTTTTCATTGTTGTAAGGACCTGCACAGTCCGGTTCGTTAAAAACAAACTCAACTTTTTCACTGCGATTTGCACGGCTAATTTTCAGCATTCTGTTTATGCAGCTAACCCGCAAACGCTCAAGCTCTTTTAAACAATTTGCTTTGCCCACATTTTCCAAAATATATTGCCTTTCCAATTCGGGAATATTGTGCTTTGCGGCAATTACCCTTAAATTATTGCGGGCAATCTCTACCATCGGATTTTTTGTTTGAACTTTTTGAGCAATAGCGCTTATGTTTTCAGTTTTTTCAGTTTTTTTTGCAAGAGCATCTAACCTTGCCTGCAATAATTCCGCTTCCTTATGCAGCTCCGCACTTTTAAAAAGGGCAATTTTCTCTTGTAAAATTTCTGCAAGGTTGCTGTAAAAACTCATTTGTTCAAAACTTCCGTTAAAATTTCTTGAAGCCTCAGCGAGTTTGCATTCATGTTTTCCGCAGCGGTCTCCTGCACTTTTATAAATGCCTCTTCAAACTTTTGCATAAACTCTTTTTGTGCATCCAATTCTTTTTCACCGCTCGGAACTTGAGCGAGCAGCTTGTCTATTGCCTTGTGAAAAGCCTCTAAACCGCTTTGGAACTCCGCTTGATTCACACGCATTAACGTGGTAGATTCCTGCAGAATTTTTATCAAATCGCTTTGCGTGCCCGCCAGATTTTGCAATAACTCAGCGGTAATGCCTGTTTCCTTTTTATTAATAGCCTCTATAACAGGGTTCAAATCCACAGCGATTCCCTTAACCGCTTCCACAACCGGATTTAAATCTACGGAGACTTCCTTTGCCGGGGGAATATCAATTTTATTGACAGCCTCCACAACCGGATTCAAATCTATGGAGATTTCCTTTGCCGGAGGAATATCAATCTTTGGGAACTCAATCTTTGGCGGTGCCGGAATGCGAATGTTTTTCAATTCTTTGAGAATTTTGCTTTGCGTGTTTAAAATTGCCGCGAGCACTGCAAGCGCAATGAACACAAGAAAAATCAGAACTATCGTTTCCATACTTTATCCCAGGGGTAACAAGTTTTGCCTGCTTCTGAAACCTCTTGCGTACAAAGCCCATTTTTTAGAATAGAACCGGCACAAGTTAGAAGAGATTTTAGATACATAGCGAAAGATTCTTGAAAAATAGAAATTTAAAATTAAGTCGCAGTTATCAACAGCCATTATAGTTTCCAAAAATTCCTGCCTGGCAATGCCGGGTGCAGAGTCTTTTTGGTCTTCAAAAAATGATATTCTTTCGTTTTCAAAAAAAGTTTCTTCAAAGCTCTGGAACGAACCTTCTATGCTCGGAAGTATTTTTGAATAGGAATCGTTTGGGCAATTTTTATGCCATGTTTTGCGAACGCTCTCCT
The DNA here is from genome assembly GCA_031286305.1 of Candidatus Fibrimonadaceae bacterium. Taxonomy (GTDB): domain Bacteria; phylum Fibrobacterota; class Fibrobacteria; order Fibrobacterales; family Fibrobacteraceae; genus Fibrimonas. The sequence continues at coordinate 13,165 of JAITUM010000277.1, forward strand.
GCAAAAATTCTGCACGGCCATTTATGGTGACAACATGTTTTTGAGCATCGCCAATCATTAGATACACGGTGTTAAGGTAAAGGTCTTTTGCCAGCCTCTCTCTTTCTTTTGCCTTTGCTTTTTTGATTGCCGGCGCTCCGTTTGCTATTATTTGCGCCGTGCCTTCCGTTTCAAACCTCTGCTGCCACTTTGCATACCACTCGGAAAGCCGCTCGGCAAACTTTTGCTCCAACTCCAAAAAACCATCGCAAGCCATGAGCCACGCCGCCTGGCTTTGGGAAATATTTTCGCTGTACGGAATATTGTTCGGATGTTCAGCCGCCCAACCCAAATGTTCAGAAAGAACAATAACAAGGGCGGGATCCATGCCGCGAGCCAACTCTGCAAAGTTTTTAGATTGCGTCACTGTTACTTATGCCGAATAGTCTGTTTGAATAAGATGGAACATGGCAGGAATATAGAAATTTTCGGAGCTTCAGCCGAAAGCTTTTACGCCCTCTAATATGGGGAAGTGTCCAGGGCTAACGCATCTATTTTTTTTTTGTAGCTGTTTCTGCGAAGCGAGTAAATCGCATTTACTACATTTAACGTTTAGACAGAATGATAGGTATATTCGACTCGGGTTTTGGTGGTTTAACTGTGCTGAAAAATTTGGCAAAAAGTTTGCCGGGTTATAATTTTGTGTATTTGGGCGATAATGCCCGCGCCCCTTATGGAAATCGCAGTTTTGAGAGCATATATCGCTATACATTAGAGGCTGTGAGCTACCTGTTTTCTGCTGGCTGCCCCCTTGTGATTTTAGCTTGCAATACCGCTTCTGCAAAAGCACTGCGCACAATTCAGCAAAAAGACCTTCCACTGATAGCTCCAAAAAACAGAGTTTTGGGTATAATTCGCCCTATGGCAGAAGAAATAGGAAACTTCACAAAAACGGGGCACATAGGCATTTTAGGTACGGAAGGGACAATAAACTCCAATAGCTATTTGATGGAAATAGCCAAATTTTGGCAACTGCAAGTGGAGCAAGAGCCTTGCCCTATGCTTGTGCCTTTGGTGGAAAAGGGCTTGTTAAACCACCCTGCCACTGAAATCTTCGTTAAAGAATATACACAAAAAATTTTATCAAGAGACCCTCGCATAGACACTCTAGTGCTGGGCTGTACCCACTACCCCCTGTTGCAAGATCTTTTTGTAAAAAACCTGCCTAAAAACATCAAAGTTTTGCCTCAAGGTCCTATAGTAGCTCAAAAAACTCTAGAATATTTGGCAAATCACCCTGAAATAGAGACTAGGATAAATAAAAACTCTGAAAAAATCGCCAAAATCCGTTTTTTAACTACTGACTCCGCTGATTTTTTTGAAAGAAATGCCAGCTTATTTTGGAACTCTGAAATCAAAGCAGAAAAAATTTCTACATTACCCGAATGACTATTCGCACACAAATTAATTTTGATGGCTGGCAGGACTACCGAGGAAAACTCGGTGGGGCCATTATTTATACGGAAACGAGCCATAATTCTATAGTTCCGGTTCGCGATCAATTAAACGAAAATGGAAATGGAGCTTTTCTAGACCCCAATTATGAAACCGGCACAGTTGGCCTTTTTTCTTATACCAACACCAAAGACATAAACAAAGCAATAAAAAGCAAAGTGCGTTATCTCTTTTTTGGAACCCGCTATGAAGGCTCCAATGCTGACTTTAAAAACAAATATTTGATAATAGGTTACCAACGAATAGACAAAACAAAAGATGTGCGCGGATTGCATTTGCAACAGTATTTGAATGACCCCAACCCCACCTTTTTAACCTTAGATTCTTGCATGGCAACCTGGGGTGTAATGCGTTTTGTCACTTTTGAAGATTCTTATGTTTTAACCGACGATACTCTGCATGAATGGGGTTATTCCGGTCGTGCTGCCCGCCCGCTCCGCACCATATTCAAAGAAGAACATGCAAAAATTTTGGTGGAGTATTTTGATTCCAAAACCGACCAAACAAACGAGTACATAGACACTATATTAGAATATAGCGAAGAAGAATAAGCCACTACTGTAAGCTCTAGTATGTTTGACCTTTTATAGCTGCTTGTATTTTTCCAAATGAAGCGAACTGCATATTGTAGCTATGCTGAATTTGATTTTCTGCCATTTTTGCGTTTTCAATGTCAATATCAACATTGTTAACTTCGCCGGGATTAGTAGGGTCATTTGGCCGGAACGAATAGGCTTCTACTTTCCTTAACGAGGCTTTACGCCCAATATCCATATGCATTTCATCAGTTTTTGTGCCGGTCACCTGTTTTCTCATAGCAGCTTGCACCTGTTCCTCAAAATTAACTTCAACCCTCCGATAATCGGGTGTTTGAGCATTGGCTATGTTTTGGGCAATAGCACGGCCTCGCATTGCATTGGCATCCAACGCCTTATACACAAGCGCACGGGTATCCCCGCCAAAAAGCTTGCTGCGGGTAGCAGTAGAAATTGTGGAAACATCTGACATACCTTTGTTAGTGCAAAAAGCGTGCCAATTTGCGCAACGTGGGTGTGCATTTTGCACAGCGGTGTTTGGACTGGGGGTTAGATTCTCAAAAAAAAACGGTTAAATTTGCTTAAAAACAATGATTTTGCAAATTCCAGCACCCTAACCGCTACTAGCTAATCAACATTTACTAGATTTTCCAACATGCTTCCATTTTTTGCTTTGCCTGTAGCTTACATCCTAGGCTCTATCCCCAGCGCGGTTTGGGTTGCGAAAATTAGCAAAGGTATAGATATTCGGGAACATGGCAGCAAAAATGCCGGTTTAACCAATGTGTTCAGAGTTTTAGGATGGAAGCCGGCAATGCCGGTTATTTTGGTTGATCTATCCAAAGGTTTTTTTGCGGTTTATATAGCAAAACTGCTAAACTCAACAGTGAGCAGCTCCCAAATTTATGAATGGCTCCCGATTACTGCCGGGTTGCTTGCAATTTTTGGGCACAGCTTCACTTGCATGGCTGGCTTTAGGGGCGGGAAGGGAGTTTTAACCGCTCTAGGAGTGTTCCTCGCTTTGCAACCTGTGCTTGCGTTAACTTGCTTTGCATTTTGGGGAATTTTGTTTGCCGTTTCAAAATATGTTTCCGTAGCAAGCATTGGAGCATGTGTTATGCTGGCTGCGCTTGCAACCCTTGGTTTTGTCTCTGATATTTTACCGGCCTATAATTTGAATGTTGATGTTTTTGTTTTGTCTTGGTTGGTTGCAGTTTTTGTTATTGTAAAACACAAAGCTAATATGGTAAGACTTTGGAATGGCACGGAAAATGGCTTTGGAAAAAAGAGAAAAGTATGACTGAAGAATTGGATAGTATGCATGAAGAATGCGGAGTGATGGGAATCTTTAACGGAGAGAACATTGTCCGGAACTTAGCCACAGGTCTTTACGCTTTGCAGCACAGAGGGCAAGAGAGCGCGGGAGTTGCCGCTACTGATGGCGAAAAGGTGCGAGTGAGCAAACACATGGGTTTGGTTGCAGACCTTGTACAAGAAGGTAAGCTGGATAGCATAGCTGATAACTGCTTTGCCGCCATTGGCCACGTTCGCTACAGCTCCATAGGTTCCAGAACACTTGCAAATGCACAGCCAATGCTTGTGTCTTGCAAGTGGGGCTACCTTGCAGTGGCGCATAACGGCAACATCACAAACGCTCAGGAACTCCGCGCAGAGATGGAAGCTAACGGGCATATTTTTCAAAGCACCTCCGATTCAGAAATTCTTTTGCACGAAATTTCACGCACAAAAGCAGATAATTTACCGGATGCAATTCGCATAGCAGTTAAAAAATTCAAAGGCAGTTTTTGCCTAATCTTTTTAACCGTTGATACAATGTATGTGGTTCGCGATGGTTTTGGTTTTCGCCCTCTTTGCTTTGGTAAAAGAAATAATTCATGGGTTTTTGCAAGCGAATCTTGTGCATTCGATTTGCTGGGAGTGGACTACGTTAGGGATGTTCAACCGGGTGAATTCTTATGCATAAACAAAGATGGTATTCACCAAGAGCAGTTGATTAAAAAAGACAGAAAAGCGTTTTGCATTTTTGAATTTGTTTATTTTGCCCGCCCGGACAGCAGAATTTTTGAGCAGAGCGCAGATAAAATTCGCCGCAAAATGGGAAAGAAGCTGGCAGAGGAAAGACCTGTTGAGGCAGACATAGTTATACCCTGCCCGGACAGCTCAACAACCGCCGCGCTTGGCTATTCACAAGAAAGCAAAATTCGTTTTGAAATAGGGCTTTTGAGAAACCACTATGTTGGCAGAACATTTATAGACCCTTCCCAGAATATAAGAGAGCAAAAAGTAAAATTAAAATTCAACACCATCAGCGGCGTGTTAAAAGATAAAAGGGTTTGCTTAGTTGACGATTCCATTGTGCGCGGAACAACCTTGAAAATGATTTGCAAAATGTTAAGAGAGGCCGGCGCAAAAGAAGTTCATGTTCGCATTGCAAGCCCTCCTGTCAGGTTTCCATGTTCTTTTGGAATGGACTTTCCCAGCCCCGCAGAGCTGGTGGCAAATGCTTTGGCTCCGCAAGAGGTTGCCAATATGCTTGGCGTTGAAAGCCTTGGTTACTTGAGCGTTAAGGGAATGCGCGAGTGCACAGGCGCGCCGGATGATTTTTGCGGTGCTTGCTTTGATGGAATTTATCCAGAATGTGGAGAAATGTTATGACGGTTCCTACACCGGAAATCAGGCTTGCAATACTTTTCGCTTCTGCTTTTGCCATATCGCTTTTTGTGGGCATAGCGGCAATTATGCATTCTATAGGCAACATGGCAAATCATTTGAGGCGCATGGAATTTATAATTTCCAAAGAAATTGTTTTGCGCCATAACCGCCAGGTCAATTATTACAAGCAGCAAAAGCAACGCGCCATTGCCAAGCAGGAACGTGAAAACAGGCAAAAAGTTCTGCTGGAAATCCCCTTAGTGAGAAACGCTGAACAAAAGAGAAAGGAAAGGTTGTAAAATGTTCAGTACTTGACAAGTACGGAAAATTTTACTATATTATAGGTAGGATTGAATGAATATGATGATTTACGTTGGTAAAAAAATGTATAACAGGCTTGCACCTCAAGCTTCTATTGTGCATTTTATCCATTCCACAACAAAAAAGTCTCATAACTTAATAATTTGCCAACAACCCCCCCCCTAAATACACAGAATCAAATTTTTAAAGAATTGATTTCCTTTACATCATAAGATAACGCTCAAGGA
>JAITUM010000010.1 GCA_031286305.1 Candidatus Fibrimonadaceae bacterium
ATTCCGCATAGCGTTCAACTCCGCCTCACTGCTAGGCCAAGAAGCCTCCATCGAAAGCTGTATAGAACCCGCGCCATCAAAATTAGGCTGAGTCTGAGTTATCTGAAGCCGCGGAAAAAAAATCGCAAACTTAGAACCACTCCTCGTAGCAACAAGCTTACACTGCAAGGTCGCCTCATCACGCTCCCAATTCTCGTAAACAGTCTTATCATGCAAATAAATAGTCAAATCAAGAGTAATGCTACTCTTACCGCTAGGCAAAGGCTCCGCCCTCGAAAGGCCGTCATTGCTCGTTCCCGTAGGCGTGTTATCCTCCGAAATACCATGACTAACCTTCGCAGAAAACTCAGTCACAGAAGCCGATAAAAGACTTGCATAGCCAAGAGATGCCAACATTATGCGCTCAAGACCCTGCGTGTAACCTTTAACGCTCAAAGAGGCCAGCGTGGGCAACTCCGCAGTTTTGCGTTTGTTCCCGCTAAACTGGGTGCCGTTCATTGCGGCATCTGTGTAATATTCAACGCCCTTTTGAAATTCAGCATTTGCCTCAGTGGGTATTTTGTCCCCTGCGCCAGGCCAGTTATCCTCTGTGCCACCGTAAAGATCGGCAGCAGGATTAACTTGAAGTTGTTTTTCAAAGCAGATGGCATGTTCAATGCTGAAGTCTTGAGTAGCGGTGTTTTCAAGCATATTCATACTCCTTTTGGGATTATCATTGGTAAAATAGAAATTTTTCTATATTATAAGCATGGAAGCAATGTCTGTAGGAAAATTAAAAGCACAGCTTCCCGCTGTCTTGGCTACTGTTAGAAATGGCGGGCGTGTTGGGATATTGCATGGTAGAAACAAAAGAACTATAGCAATGATAATTCCTTTTACTGAGATCGAAGAAGTTTCTTCTTATGAAATAGGGAAGAAATATTTTGGAAAATATGGTAGTGGAAATGGCACTTTTACCCAAAATCATAAAAAAATACTGAAACGTAAATTATATGGTAAACTCCGTTCTCGTTGACGCAGGTCCTCTAATTGCTCTTTTTGACAAGGATGATTTGTATCACAAATCGATGAAAAAATTTATATTGACAAATAATTGCCAATTGGTAACAACAACTGCAGTTATTACAGAAACATCTCATATGTTAGATTTTAATGTTCAAACTCAAATCAATTTTCTAAAATGGATTGGCGATAAGGGTGTCATCATACATGAAGTTCAGCAAAAGGATATTCAAAGAATAGTAGAGCTATCTACTAAATATTCCGACATACCTATGGATTTTGCAGATGCAACTTTAGTAGTTGCCGCAGAGCAAACGAGAATTCGAAAGGGCGGATTTTTTTGGTCATAGCGACACCTATTCCTATACCCCATACCCCATACCCCATACCCAAGCGAATAAATCAGCAAGTATTTACTATATTAATCCTATGAACCCATTTCTTCTTTTTCTGCTGCTTGCCACCCTCTGCTTTTCCCAAAACCTGAGCGATTTTATTGTGATAGACCAGTTTGGCTATCGGGAACAGGCAAAAAAAACCGCAGTTATTAGAGCCCCGCAAATAGGCTACGATGCTCCCAGCTCCTATGTGCCCGGAGCGGAATTTCAAATTATAGACGATGTTTCCGGCGAAGTTGCTTTTAGCGATGCGCCAACAGCATTTAATTCCGGGCAAACAGATGCCGCCTCCGGAGACAAAATTTGGTACTTTGATTTTTCAAGCGTCACAAAGCCTGGGCGTTACTATGTTTTAGATAAAACAAATGACCTTCGCTCCTTTTCTTTTTCCATAGCAAACGATGTGTATAACAATGTACTCAAAGCCGCCGTTAAAATGTTTTATTACCAAAGAGCCGGCACCAATAAGCCAAAAGAATACGCAGGAGAAACATGGGCAGATGGTTTTAACTTTTCACAAGATGCACAAAGCAGAGATTTTTTTGACTCAACCAACTTAGCAAAAGTAAGAGATTTAAGCGGTGGATGGTTTGATGCGGGAGACTATAACAAGTACACAAAGTGGACAGCCGACTATGTTGAAAATTTATTGCTTACCTTTGAAGAAAATCCGGATGCTTTTACGGATGATTATGGCATTCCGGAATCTGGCAATGGAATTCCGGATATTTTAGACGAAGTAAAATGGGGAATAGCATGGCTTTTAAAAATGCAAAATGAAGATGGTTCGCTTTTAAGCGTTCAAGGTTTATCCGGTGGAAAATCACCGCCATCTACCGTAACCGGTCGTAGCTATTACGGCCCGCCAAACACAGTCGCCACATTTGGCACAGCAAAAGCCTTAGCCACAGCTGCGCGCATTTTTGGAGCACGCGGCGAAATCGACTATGCTCAAAAATTAAAAGAGGCTGCACTAAAGGCATGGAACTGGGGGGAAGCTAACCCTAACGTAATTTTTCACAATAACTGCGGAGAAGACTGGGACAAAGACTTGTGCCCGGATTACGATTCAAGAGGACTGGCAGCCGGAGACCAAGAGGCAGTTGACTCCTGGGACAGAGTGGAAAACCGAATAAGCGCAGCACTTGCTTTATATGAATTAACCGGCGAAGAAATTTATTTGCAAATTTTTGAAGATAATTGGACTGAATTTCCACTGAGCGCTTGGGGTGCTATTATGCAGCAATACAGGTATCAGCAACACATGCTTCTTATCAGATATTTGGCAAGTTCTTATGGCAAAAGCAATATAAAAAGCGCTATTAGAAGCCTATTTACAACAGCTTTTGCAAAATCTATCAGCAATTCTAACCACTTTGGCGAAGCATTCAAGTCAGACGGCTACCGCTCTTATATATACGATTACCAATGGGGCTCAAACAAAATCAAGGCAGACCACGGCTTAACCTACTACAAATGGAATATCGTTGACCCTTCCAAGGATTACAAAGATGCCGCAGAAGATTACTTGCATTATATCCACGGTGTAAATCCTTTTAATATGGTTTATTTAACCAGCATGAAAGATTATGGCGCTTCAAAAAACGTAACCGTAATATGGCATGATTGGTTTCCGGAAAACATTACACCTGCGCCGGGTTATATGCCCGGAGGTCCCAATGAAAACTACAGCAGAGACGAATGCTGCAATACCAGCTGTACCTGGCCAAATCTTGATGCAATGTGTCAAATGGATGTTCCGTTGAGTGACCCGCCGACAAAAATGTACAGAAATTTTAACGCCGGTTGGCCTGCAAACTCTTGGGAAGTAACGGAACCAAGCAATGGTTATCAAACATCTTACATAGCTTTGTTGTCTAAGTTTGTAGAAAAGAAAGGCATAACGCCTGTAAAAAAACAAAATAATGTTCAAAATTTCAAGGTAGTGCAAAACAAAAATTCTTTGCAAATTTTTGGCGGTCAATCTTTGCAGGTTTCCATTTATAGCCCAAACGGAAAGTTATTGCTCAGGGAGCATGGCAACGGAACTCTTAATGTAAATTTGCAAAGATTTCCAAGCGGAGTTTACATCGCACGAATTTCAGATGGTTCCATAAAAGAAAACCGCCTCATTGCCAGATAAAAAAGGGGAAGCCTCCCCTTCGCTCCAACCGCCGTTGGCGTTTTCCTGCATTTTCCTTAAAAGCCCATCTACAAACGCTCTACCAATTGTGCAGGCATACTTATTCCGCTAACCCCTCTGCGGGAACACCCCGCAACGCCCCGGAAGTAGTCAATGGTTTACTCAATGTTTGGGTATGGGGTATGGGGTATGGGGTATAGGCAATGCAAAAATCATTGTTTACTACATTATATACAATATGGCGGTTGCTGAGGAATTTATGGAAGCGAATAAAGGCAAAAGAGATTTTTTTATCAGTTACAATAAAGCTGACAAGCAGCGGGCAGAATGGATTGCGACCGTATTGGAACAAAATGGCTACTCTTGTTATATTCAAGCATGGGATTTCCGTCTGGGTGGTAATTTTGTATCGGATATGCAAAAGGCTTTAACTAAATCTGAAAGATTTATAGCAGTATTGTCTCCAAATTATCTTGATTCAATGTATTGCCAAGCAGAATGGGCAGCGGCATTTACGAAAGACCTTAGTGGAGAAAAACGATTATTTATCCCCGTAAGAGTATCTGATGTTGAACCAAAAGGATTGCTTGCTGGTGTTGTTTATATTGATTTGTTTGGTGTAGAAGAAAAGATCGCAGAAGAACGCCTTTTAAACGGCGTTGATAAAAAAGATATTCCTCGCCACAGCCCTTCTTATTCGGGAACCCCTAAAGCTCGATTTCCCGACAGCCTGCCATTTAATAATTTACCATTTGTTCGGAATATATATTTTACAGGCAGAGATAGTATTTTTGAAGACATTTACTCTGGATTTGAGAGTGGCAATATTACTTCACAGATACAGGTCATTACAGGAATGGGAGGATTTGGTAAAACTCAAACTGCGCTGGAATATGCATACAGATATGCCAATAAATATGATTATATTTGGTGGGTTCAAGCAGAAACAGATGCTACCGTGTTAATGTCATATAAAAATTTTGCTGTAAAAATGAAACTATTGAATGAAGATCAGCAAGATAGTGAATTGATTATCGAAACAGTTTTAAGCTGGATGAGTTCTCACAGTAAGTGGCTGTTCATTTATGACAACGCCGATATCACAGCTGGAAATACGACTTGGTTGCCAAAAAAAAATCACGAAAATATTTTAATAACTACGAGAAACACACATAATGATATTGGAAATGTAATTCGTATAGATGTTTTAAAAGAAAAAGAAGCCGTTGCTTTTTTAAAAAAACGCACGGGAATCAAAGATTCCTCAAATGCTTCAAAACTAGCAGACTGTTTAGGATATTTTCCTTTAGCGTTAGAGCAAGCGGCTACCTACATTAAAACCAACGAGATTACATATATTGAGTATTTGTCTTTGTTTAAAGATTATGGACTTGAGGTATTGGAAAAAATTGATAGAGTGACTAACTATGAAAGCTCAGTTGCCGCAACTCTAGAAATATCGTTTAAAAAGATAGAACAAGAGGCTTCCTTGCAGTTGTTGTATTTGTGTTCCTATATGGCACCGGAAGATATTGATGAAATGTTGTTTAGTGAAAACTCAGAGTTATTACCATCGCCATTGAGAGAAATGATGGCAGATCGTTTGGATAGAAATGATATTTGGAATCAATTAACCCGATATTCTCTTTTAAATAAACAGGAGGGTGGGAAGGGTTATTCTATGCATCGATTGTTGCAGGAAATCATGCGTAATAAGATAGGCAATGAGTTGCAATGGGCACAGTGTTGTTTGTCGCTTTTCAGAAAAGCGTATGATTTTGAATATGGGAATATTGGAAGTCATAATCGTTTTTTAGACCTAACGCCTCATGTAGAGGTATTTTTGAGTATTGCGAAAATGATTTTGGCTACTAATGAAGAACAAGAAGAAATCGCATACTTATATCATGAGGGAGGATTTGGAAATCGTCATCTTGGAAACTACAACCGTGCATTGGAATGGTATCGTAACGCTTTGGCGATTCGTGAGAAAGTCTTAGGCAAGGGGCACCTGGATACTGCAACTACCTATAACAACATGGCGTTAGTTTTTCACGACCAGGGCGATTATGTCAAGGCATTGGAGTATTATGGTTATGCTTTGGCGATTCGTGAGAAAGCCTTGGGCAATGAGCACCCGTCTACTGCGACTACCTATAACAACATGGCGTTAGTTTTTCACGCTCAGGGTGATTATGTCAAGGCATTGGAGTATTATGGTTATGCTTTGGTAATTCGTGAGAAAGTCTTAGGTAAGGAGCATCCGTCTACTGCGACTACCTATAACAACATGGCGGCAGTTTTTCACGACCAGGGCGATTATGCCAAAGCATTGGAGTATTATGGTTATGCTTTGGCGATTCTTGAGAAAGTCTTAGGCAAGGAGCATCCGTCTACTGCGGCTACCTATAACGGCATGGCGGCAGTTTTTCACGACCAGGGCGATTATGCCAAGGCATTGGAATATTATGGTTATGCTTTGGAAATTTATGAGAAAGTCTTAGGCGAGGAGCATCCGTCTACTGCGGCTACCTATAACGGCATGGCGTTAGTTTTTCACGACCAGGGCGATTATGCCAAGGCATTGGAGTATTATGGTTATGCTTTGGTAATTCGTGAGAAAGTTTTAGGCAAGGAGCATCCGGATACTGTGGCTACTTATAACGGCAGGGTGGCAGTTTTTCACGTTCAGGGTGGCTCTAGTAAATCATCAGCTTATGATGATTTGTTGGAATTATTATATCAAAAAATGCGAGATTTGGATTACCGTAGTGTCTTTTCAATTCTTCCTAACTTAAAGTCAGCCGATGAAGAGCGCTACATTAAATTGATTGATGATTTTGCATACATATTCAGTTCAGAAGCAAATTTTAAAGATAATGAAGATAAATGGAATCAACACAACAAACCCTCTATAGATTATAAAGTTAAACTGTGGTCTTTGTTGACATTTGATTTGCCGGATATAAAAAATGAAACTGAGCTGGCATCCTCTGTCGAAAAGATTATTGAAGATACCAAAACTGAAGTATCAACTTCTAAAACAGTATCTGAACTTAAACCTGTCAAAAAATCAGAACATCCGCAAAAAAAAGGGGAACGCTTAGAGCTTAGTGTTATTGAGCTTTTGCGAGAATTGTTTGACATTGATGAAGAAGAGAATGAGCGCTTAGTGACGGAGCTAAGAAGGCAAAAGGCGGGTTCTCAGTTTGGTTTTGACATCCAAATTAGATATAAGGATGACCTTGATCAACAATGTATATGTAAGATAGAATGTAAGGATCAAAAAAATATAAGCTTAGGGCAAATTACAGAAAAACTAGAAAACGCGCGCAGAGCAAAGCAAGATATCCATCATTGGATATTTATTTCACCAAATGAATTTGGTCAAACAGCAAATGACTTAAATGATATATCGTTAGATTGGGAGCATGAAAATCGCTACTATCCGCCTATACACAAAATACAATTCTGGACACGCGATAACAATGTTGAAGAATTTTTTGCGCTATCACCTGATATTCACGAACACTATTATTCTTCAAACAAAACAATTTATCCTGAAACATGGAATAAAGAAGAGCGTATAGAAGTTCTAAAGAAATGGAGAGAAAAACTTGCCCCAGCAATACCTTTACCAAGGGCATGGAAGGATTATTTACTTAACAATCATAAATTGTTAACATTTAGCGAAAGCGGAGATGTTAATATCGGACACAGTAATAATCAAACATCCAAGGTTTATAAAGAGTTGTATAAGGATTACGCACCTATTATATGTCAAGATGAATCCTTTAATCTGGTTAGTAAATCGACCGAACAACATCTTATTAATTGGGTATATGAATCTGGTAATTCAAATTTGTTTTTATTGGGAGATTTCGGAGATGGAAAAACATTTCTAACGTATTCCTTGGCTTGCAAGTTAGCAGAAGATTTTATTAAATCTACGTCAAAAGGGGTTATTCCGCTTAGGCTATCGTTAAGAGATTTGAAAAAAGGAACGAATGCACAGACTTTTTTGCGTGATCGTCTTGATTCTTTTGGAGCTAATCTTAAAGAGTGGGACGGTATTATAAACGAGTTTAAAGTATTAATAATTCTTGATGGATTTGATGAAATGTCTGTTGGTATGGACAGGAATACGATGGCAAAAAATGTGAGTCGTTTATGGGAATGCATTAATTATTATAAAGGCAAAGAATTGAAAATTATTATAACTTCCAGAATATCGGTTTTCAGAATGGTAAAACAACATTTGATTGAACGGACAAAGCCATCTAAAGTTTTGTATCTTGCTAACATTAATAATAATGATAAAATTGAAAAGCTTTCAGAGTTTGCAAAAGAATGTGGCGTTAAGGAGAAAAGGCGTTTTGATATCTTGCGTAACACGCACGATTTAATGGGAATTGCTTCAAAACCGCTATTTTTTGATATGATGAAATTAACTATATTAGACGGTGAAATTGAAGAAGTAAATAGTTTATCTATATATGACAACTACGTCAAAACTGTATTAAACAGAAAAATTCATTTTCAATTTGATCGTGATGATGATTTGGTTGATTTAGAAAATACTGTAGCAGACCTTGAGCATCTCCTTGAAAATTTTGCTATAGTAAGTTTTATGTATCCGGAAAAAGGAGCGTCTCTTGATGATTTAGTCGCAGAATTTGATGAATATAAAGATCGATCATTTGCAGAACACCTGTGGAAAAATTTAACTTCACCAACATCAAATGAAGATGATGACGCAAGAAATCGTATTCTTAACCGTTCCCTTTTAAAAGAAACGGAAGAAGGTCGTTTTTTGTTTTGTCATAGATCAATGCAAGAATACTTTATGGCAAGAGGAATTTGTCGATTGATAATAAAAAATCCTGTGAAAGCAGAAAGAATACTGTCAACAATAGATATAAATCCTGAAACGCTTGGTTTTGCCAGTCAAAAACTGAAGAAGTTTAACCAAAACGAAATCGAAATAGACGGAATAAAAAAATGTCTAACATCTATGGTTGAAAAAACACGTTATAAATCATCCGATAATAAAGAAGCTGTTCTTTTAGGAAAGAACGCAATTAATTTGTATTTTTCTACATGGAAAGAATTGCCGGATATTGATTGGAGCAACTTGGTTTTAGATAACGCATACTTACCAGAAGCTGATTTTACAAGCAAGATATTGATTAAGACTTCTCTTAGGAACGCTAACCTAGATAACGCTAATTTTACAAGAGCCGATTTGTCCGGCTGTGATTTGACAGGCGTAAAATTTGAAGAAACAAAAGATATTTATGCAATGAAAATTTTCATTGAAGATAAGCCTTATTTATATGCTCTCTATTCTGATGGAAAATTACGAAAATGGGATATGCAAACAAACAGAGCTTTAGAGCTTGCATTATTAGACACTGTAACTCCTGCAAATTTTAGCATATCAAGTTTTGGGTTGTTATTCTTTCAAAAAGAACGAGTGCATTTCTCCCATAGGCCAAATGACTATATTGAAATATATGGCGGCGTAAATCATGATGAAAATAAAGTAATATTTGATACAAGAGATGAAAAAATTTTATTTTCGGAAAACAATCAACTTTCATATTTTGATTTAAAAAATGAATCATACATATTTGAATCTTATTCCATAACAGAACAGTCAAGAAGCATAATTGTTGATGATACTTATGTTATAGTTTATAATGATATTTCAGGTCCACGAATAGTATCGACACATGAAGGAAGTACTGTTGAGAGTTGTTTTATTGAAAATTTAGACAAACAAAATGCAAAAGATATCACGGCAATTTCAGCAATTTCTAATGATAGTGGTGAGGTAATGATATGCGTTGGCAACAAAGAGGGTTGTTTAGCTGTATATAAATTAAAAAATATAGATGCATATATACAAAATGGCAATAGTCACGACATAGAAAAAGTCGATATTTATTATCATCCATCCGGTAAATATTATATTAAGAGCATCTGTTTTTGGGATTTAAATTGCATACTTTATACAGGAACAGACGGCATTATCCATGTTTTGAAAACCAATGAACACGGGAAATTAATTAAATTTACTGAATGGAAACTTGCTGTTAAATGCGAGGGAGCTATTATTAATGGTGTGAAACAAGAAGAACAGCGTAAAAAATTAGAATATTATTTAACCAAGGTATCTGCCGAATAATTCTGGCCAATCGGGGTTCAGACAGTTGCTCAAACTTTGGTTTTGAGATAGCTTTATATAGCGTTTCACCCCCATTTCACCCTCTATAATCCCGATAAATACCGCATTTATTCCAAACGTTCAATGAAAATTTGTATCCGCACCCGTAGGGGCAAGGCGCGCCTTGCCCAGGAATGGGCCACCAGTGAAAATTTCTACATTTGTGCTATTGGCAATTAATGCAAGGAGAATATAAATGAACAAATTGACAAAGTTACTGCTGGTGGCGGTCGTGGTCGTGGGTATTGGTTGCGGCGATAGTTCGAC
>JAITUM010000037.1 GCA_031286305.1 Candidatus Fibrimonadaceae bacterium
GCAACAAATGCGAAGACCCGGACTGCGATGGCACGTGTGATACAAATTCGATCCTAACTCTCAATTCTCAATTCTCAATTCTCAACTCAAGCACCCCGCTCTACTACACCCTAAAAGGCCAACCCTTGGGCACCACCAAACCAACCGTGCCGGGCGTGTATATTGAGAAACGTCCGGGCGTTGTTGCAAAGCGGGTTGTTGTACGCTGAGCTGCGTTGCCATGGGACAAGCGAAACGCTGAGCTGCGTTGTTTTGGGACACGGGAAGCGAAACGCTGAGTTCCGTTGTTTGGGACAAGCGGCGTGCTAAACTACGTTGGTCGGGACATGATTTGTGCACAAGTTCATAGCTCAACCAACGTCGCTTTGCATACCGCTTGTCCCATGTACCAGCCAACGTCGCTTTGCATACCGCTTGTCCCATGTACCAAAACAACGTTGCTATACAACGTTGTTCAGACCCTATCGGGAGACAATTTGAAAAAATAAAAATGCGAAATTTACATTTCCCGTCTTATTCTCTCTGCAAAAGAATCGCCACCTAGAGCAAAATAACGGTTAAATGCTTTGTTTGCCTGCGGGCTTGCTCTGAAGTATTTTTGCAGAACTCCAATATTCTTCCAAAAAAACGGGTCTCTATCATCAACTTTCACTGCCATTTCCATAGTTTTTAGGGCATTTTCGTAATTTGCTTCCATCATATATATTATGGCAAGCATCTTTCTTGAAGATACAATATTAGCGTTTAATTGAACTGCTCTCATAAAACAGCCTTCCGCAAGCTTTATTTCACCTATAGACATGTAAAGCATGCCCAACTGCTCCTGCAATAGAGGGTCGTGCCGCAATCGAGGGTTATTGGCTATCAGAGAACGCCGCCTTTCATACTCTTCAAGAGGCAAAGGTGGAGGTATCATTTTTGCCCAAGGGGGATTGAAATCACCAATCATCTCTTTTGTCAAATCTGTGCGGAGTATGCGAGAGTCCACATCTGTGAAAGATTCTTTTTGTTTCAAAAAAGCAAAAAGAAAACCTGCGGCTCTTTCGGCGTCTTTTGTGTAGTAGAGGTTCACAATTGTCAAGTTTTTTAGCGCGGCCGCATTGTTAGGGTCTATTTTGAGCGCATTGTAAAATGCCTGCTCTGCCTGGGTTATTCGTTCTTCGCTCACAAGCACCGAGCCAAGCTGGTTCCAGTTATCTGGGTCTCGCGGGTCAATGGAAACCGCTCTGCGAGCAGCGATTTCTGCTTCCGGAAAGGCTCTTCTCATTTGCTCTGCAATTGAGAGCCATCTTGGAATGCTGCCATCTTTGGGGTCTAAGGATTCCGCTTTGCGAAAAAATTCCACAGCGGAATCCAGCTCCGGGAGCGCACCTGCTTCGCCATAACTTCTCCAATTTTCATCGTCCATTCTTTTGCGACCGGCGCCTATATAAAACTTTCCTTTCAAAACCAGAAGCTCAGTATCGGTTGGGTTTTTATTCAACTGCCTTTGTAAGCTTCGCCTTGCTTCATTCATATTGCCTTTTTGCAATTGTCTGCTTGCTTTTGCAGGGCTTGGTTTAAATTGCTCTACAATCCATTTGTGGTTAAAACCTGCAAAAAGAGCTGCAGCAATCAAGCAAAGCACAATAAACGCTATGCCACCTGTTGACATTTGTTTTTTTGATTTTTTTGAATAAGTTTCTACGGGCGGTTTTGCCTGAGGAGTTTCAAGTGGCGGATCTACCTTTACGCCGGCACCCATGCTGCTGAACATATCTGCCATTAGCATTGCTTCTTTTTCCGGCAAATCTTTTGCTAAAGTCAAGGGCAGGCTTTTAGCCAGCTCAACAGCCCCCTTTGTATCAAGGCTCAAGATATTGGATATTGCACCGACTACAGCCTTTAAATCAGACTTTGTGCTTAGAGATTCTAAAATAACGGAGTGCATGCTGTTTAGTTTTCCGAGCGTTTAAATTCACTTATATTGGCCATTGGAATGCTGAACTTATTGCCTGCGTTTTTTGCCTTCATAAGACCCTCCACGCAAACAAAACCTTGCGTGGGTGCAGAAAGAGTATCTTCCAGAATGAGTGTTGCCGGGTAAAATACCTTGCCGTCAAAAATTCTTGGCTCTGCACTTGGGATTGAAAGTGAAACAATTTCTTTTATTGCAAGTTCCCTTGTTGCATTGCCCGATCTATATTCTAAATTGCCTTTCGGTTCCAGTTCGGGTTTTTCAATAACAAAAGTATTTCCGTTTCTATCCGTTAAATTATACGCAGAGGAGCACCCCAGCAGCAAAGCTATGCTTGCCAAAGCAATATAACGAAACATATTTATTATCCGCATACCTTGTTTCTTCCTGTGTTTTTTGCTTCATAGAGTTTTTGGTCAGCCAAGTCTATAAAGCTTTGCATGTTATCTTCCAAGCCGGGAGTTTTGCAAGCCACGCCTATGCTAATGGTAGCTTTGTCGGCACGCTCCATTGATATTCTTATATTTTCTGCAATTTTTTTTGCACCGCTGATGCTTGTGTTCGGCAGAATAACACAAAATTCTTCGCCGCCAAATCTTGCCGCAAAATCCGAGGTTCTATTTACACAATAACTGAATATGCGCGAAACATCTCGCAAAAGCCGGTCGCCTTCCAAGTGCCCGTATTTATCATTATAACTTTTGAACCTGTCTATATCCAGCATCAAAAAACTCAGAGAATATTTTCCTCTAACAGCTCTATTCCATTCGTCTTCTATTCTCATGTTGAAGAATCTTCTGTTGGGCAGTTTTGTGAGTTCATCTAAGAGGCTGCTTTCAATGTAAGACATCATTTGTTTGTTTATGGGTTTTAATATATGCGATATGAGTTTATTGAAGATAAAAAATACCAGCAGCATTATAAACAACAGCGCAATAAATACCGCAGTTGCTCTTTCTTTAAAAATTTTTGCCATATTGATTTCATCTTTTATCACAAAAAACAGACCAATTCTTTCTGTGCTGTTCACTATATATTGCAAGTTTCCAAAATGAAGAATGGTGCTGGAGCTTTTATTCATTGTGCGTGTTCTTTTCATTATTTTTTCGCTTTGTGCATCTCCAAGCAATTCTTTGAGAGTTCTTTTTTCTTTCACAGCATGTTCATTTGCTGCTCCCACTATGGTTCCGCTTTCATCAAAGATAAAAATATTTTCAGGCAGATGCAATTTGTTCATAAAATCAGAGAGAGAGATTCTGCTGCTTATTATCCCAATAATATTTCCTTTATGTTTAACCGGATAATTTGTAAATAAGTAGTGCGTATAATTGTCTAAATCATCGTAACCAACATTGAATATTGATGAATTTTTATTATTAAAAAATTTAAAGAGCCATGCGTGTCTTGGGTCGGAAGCGTTATATTTTTCTTTTAATTTTCCATTAATATAATAGTTAGAATCGACTATGCTTATCCAGCTTAGGGTTGTATCGGAAAAATATTTTTTATGGTAACTAAGCAGTGCAAAGCTTTCTTTTTTTGCTTCTTCGTTGCTTGGGTTGGTAAAATATTCGCCGATAACAGAATTTTCAGATAAAACTTTCAGTATCAAAATTTCTTTGTCAAACTCGGACTTTAGCAAAAGTTGTTTTGTGTTCAATGTTTGTTTCAGTTCCTGTACAAGATTTTCTTTCAGAATTTTGCGCATGGAAAAGTAGTAGGCAAACGAGCTGCTTAAAGCTACTATTATAAAAAGTAAAGCAGAAAATAATGCAATGGCCTTGCGCAGGGGCATATTAAAGAGAATATGCCTATCAAGGTTATCAGCTACATTGTCAACATAATTGGACATGGGAGTAATATAGAAAAATACATTATTGCCCGATTAAAATTTTTTGTTTCAGAGAATTCCAAACATAACCCTGGGCAAGGCACGCCTGTATAGACACCTTGCCCCTACGGGTGCGGTACCTGTAGGGGCAAGGCGAGCCTTGCAACGACATTGTGAATATATTTTTTATGTTAATTTCTATATTATCAAAAAAGGAGTTTGTATGTTTGTAAATGTTGCAGAAAACATAAAGACGGTCTCTTACATCAAAAGCAATGCTGCTGCTGTTATGGACTATGTTTATGAAAATAAAAATCCTGTGGTTATAACTAAGAACGGCGAGGCAAAAGTTGTTATGATTGATATAAATACATATCAAAAAACGCAAGATGCCTTTGCGTTATTAAATATCATTAAACTCGCAGAAAATGATATAAAAGCAAAAAGAACTAGAAAGGCAAGTGCTGTTTTTTCTGAGCTTAAAGAGAAGCTGCAAAGGCAAGCTTTATGATAAAAGAATACGCGGTAAACTTAACAAAAGAGGCAGAAGCAGATTTAGAAGAAATAATTTCTTATATCGCAAGCGATAGCGTTCAAAATGCTTTTAAAATATTAGATAAGTTACAGAATAAAGTTAATTCCTTAAATAAAATGCCTGAGCGAGGCAGGTATGTTCCCGAATTATTAGACAAGAATATTAGAGATTACAAGGAGCTTATAGTGAGCCCTTGGCGAATAATTTACAAGATTGACGAAAATAAAGTGGATGTTTTAACGATAATAGACGGTAGACGAAATCTCCAAGAAATTTTGTTGGAAAAGTTGCTTAGACAATGAGAGCATGAAAAGGTAGCCCAAATTGCTTGGGCTATTCCTTAAAGGATTTATTGATGTCCACTCCTATTGCGAAACCAGAGCCGCCATCATACGTGGCATAACTAACATGAGGGGCTATGTGCTTTCTGCCTCCCACCATTGTATCCAATCTTCAGCCATTTTTTTTACAATTCCTTTGCTTTCGTCTTTCACAGGATTTTTGCCTGTTATACGAATTAAAGACATAAGTATAAGAGAAGGCTCCTTTCGCAATTTCTCTATTATGTATGGAACTACTTCCATGCCAAGATTAACAATTTCATCATAACAATTATGAGACGAACTGCCTATGAGCGAATTAAAACGAGTCTCTTTTCGCCACTTTTCGTATAACTCATTAAAAATCGCCTCTATGTTACCTTCTTTAGTTTTTTTTCGTTCTACAATAGGAATAATTATCACTTCCAATTCATCGTAGTCAAGAAATGAATTAGGCAAATGAAACAAACTCTGCGCATGTTTGCTTTTAATTGTTTGTTT
Source organism: Candidatus Fibrimonadaceae bacterium (assembly GCA_031286305.1). Lineage (GTDB taxonomy): Bacteria > Fibrobacterota > Fibrobacteria > Fibrobacterales > Fibrobacteraceae > Fibrimonas. Next base: position 5,145 of record JAITUM010000037.1, read on the forward strand.
TAAACACTCCATGTTAAGAATATAGAAAAATAAGCAACAAAAAAATACGAATTAACGCCTAAGGAACTCACCATAAGTTTCCAAAAATATCGTAAAACTCCAAATCAACTGACCGTGTGCCTACATCTGTCATAACCACGACAAAATAATTAAACTCGCCGGTAAAAACCATAAACGCTTTACCTTTAACAACGTCAATCACAAGTACTTCTTTATCGCAACCGTAATAACTACAGTGCCCCTCAATTTCTCCGTCTTTAATAGCGTCAATGAAATCTTGTATATCATCAAAAGATTCGCCATTTACCACGGCGTCTTGATATTTATCGGGAATGGGAAAAAACTCCGACCAGCCGCATGCATCAAATCCAATAGCAGGAGCTAAACATGGATTTATAATTTCATCCGGTAGGCCATTCTCATAATACGCAACCACATCAATTCTTTCTTTTACAGTTGCTGTTAGTTCTCCTTGCCTGTAAATCTTAGCTCCGTCAAGATCACCATAACTGCTTCCTGCAAAAGATAGGGTAAACGTCTTCTTTTCCAAGGGATTGGCAATTTCAGACGATGACGAGGAAGGTTGTTTTTGCGAAGACGATGAAGAGGGCTTTTGTTTGCCTTCAGAAGATGAAGATGTTGAGGAATCCGGTAAATGTTCCTCAATGTCGTCGGTTGAACAAGCAAAAAACATTGATGCCATGGCGAAAGCTGCCACCAAAAGAACGAAACGAGTTATTTTCATAACCAACTCCCGAATTAAAACTGCTTTGAATATAGAAAAATCATAAGCCCTCTGGGGAGGGCTGCCTTGTTCGGGCTTAACGTATATTGTGGAAATTAGGAGTTAGCTCAGCGCAGCCGTCTCCTGTGATTTGAGTTTTAGGCGTATCATCCTTTGCATTAATGCTAACAGTCCACACTCCATTTTTGCACTTGTCAAGAGGTTCTTTCAAAGTGATTTTAAGAGTAGCGGTATTCCCTGAAACATTTGTTTCATAGCGGAAATACTGTGAATCTGGAGCCCTAAAGGCTGTTTGCTCATCAGAACCAACAGTTTCACGCTCCATGATATAAGCCTGTTGAAGCTTTGACCAAGTACTAGCCGTTATGCTAACTTCTTGAGCTTTAGCTTTGGGAGGAATGTCCTTGCCACAAGCAACTAAAGAGCTAGCCACAACCAAAAGTGCTATGGTTAGAGTTTTTTTCATTTTGTTATCTCCTTTTCCCATATGTGTTCCATTGCCAAAACCTGGGAATACGGTCTTGACAAAGTTTGCAACGTTGTTGTGCAAATTCTTAAAAAAACTTTAGGGGGGGGGGGGGGGGGCAAAAAATTGCGCAAAAGAGCCTTCACTAGAAGCTCTGCCGAAAACATCTGTTTTGCCGCTAAATGCCATTAAGGGGGTAATATAGAAAATAAAATTCCAGCTCTTAAGCTTCAAAATCTGTTCCTCGGCTTGTGTGCCATATTCCAAGAATTTCTATTTCTGCTTCTAATTCCCTGTAAAAGATGTTGTAACGGAATTTGCCAAGCCTTATTTTTCTCATCCCGTTTTTGTAGATGGTTCCTATGCCAGGCATAACCTCTAATAATCTTACCGACTTAAAAAATTGCCTTCCCATTATTTCTGCTTGTGCTGGTGCATAGTTATTGTGCAGGTAGTTTATAGCTTCTTCTAATTGTTTTGCTAACCTTAGTGTATATCTTACAGGCTTTCTTTCTAAATCATTTTTTGCCATAATAACCGCTCGCAAATTTTTCCATAACCTCTTCTTCAAGCTGTTCTATTGGGAATGTCTCGCCTCTGTTTGCTTCCGCTAAACTTATGGTCAGCTCCCTATCCAGTTCTATTTCGTCTAATAGGTCATCTGCCAAACCTGCAAGCCCTAGAACATCCATAGCATTCTTGATTTCCACTTCATTTGCCATCACTGCTGTTGCCATATTTTACCTCTCTATAAAAGATAGTAAATGCTGATTACTGCAATTAAACGCCATTGTTGCAAAATAATTACAAATAGTCCCCATGACTTTTTGTAAAAGACCTTCTGGTGCAAGCTCCAACACCCTCCCATTTTTTTCTACATTGCCTGCAATATGAGTTTCGGTCGTAGGTGTAAAATGATGAATTTATTCAAAGGGTTTGCTCTCATCCTGTTGTTTTGTGTTTTTGCCATTGCGCAAGAAGTCTCAACAGAAGCAGAGCCTGTAGCACCGGCTGAAGAAGCTGTTGTAGAAGCGGAAACGCTGGAACCGGTTGCAGCGGTAGAAGAAATAGAGCCTGTTGTGGAAGCTCCTGCAGAAGAGTCTGTGGTAGAGGCACCAGAAGAGCCTGTAGAAGAAGCTCCGCCTGCAGAAGTAATAGAAGAGACTCCGGAAGCAGCGATTGTTGCGCCTCCTGTAGAAACAGTGGTAGAAGCGCCAGTTGCACCGGTTGCGACAGTAGAAGAGGTGGCTCCTGTTGTTCCGGCTATTCCAAAAGAACCTCTTGATATTAAGTTTGGTCTCGGTATTCGTGTGGGTCTTGGTCTTAGCGATTTCCGTGATCACAAAGCGCTTCCTTTCGGAATCAAAGCAGCTCAGCCCAAGCCGGATTTTTCTTATAGCATAGGTATTGTGCCTGCTTTTGGCATCACCGATTTAATAAGCGTTGCGCCGGAAGTTCAGCTCACTTATTATAGTGCAAGCAATGAATATGCAATTAAAACAGGCACGGCTTTTATGGATATGAACGAGGTATTTGTTTATATGTACTCTCTGGAGCTTCCTATTATGACTCGCTTTGATTTAGGGGTTGCTTATGCTGAGTTAGGTCCTCAGATTGGCTACAACCATTATGCTAAAATTTATATGAACAATGAGCCTAAAAAACCTGATGTCAATGTTTTTGCTTTTGGTCCCAGCATTGGCGGCGGTATAAAAATAGACGGCATGTTGCTCGGTGTTCGCGGTTATTTTGGGATAACCGAATATGCAAATAAATCCAACGGCTATCCTTGGCATGTCCAGGTTAGTTTAACCAACTTTTTCTTTTAAGGAGAATCAAACATGAACAAGAAACTGTTCTTAATATTAACTGCAAGCGTTTTTGCCTTGCTTAGTTCATGCGGAGACACTGTTGTTGACGCACCATCACCTTCAGATCAACCGATCACAAAGGCGAACGTAACAGTACGGGTGAGAGATGCCTATTCGCAAAAGCTCATAGAGGGCGCGACGGTAACGCTTTTGTCAACCGGAGCGTTCTATGATACAGGAGAAGCCGGAGATGACGTAAAGTTCAGCGAAGTGTACATTGGAACACACGGCATACTGATAGAAGCGAGTGGCTTTGCGACAATGAGGTATGGTGTGGAGATTAAACCTAGAGAGGTTGGCAATAGTGATAGAGGTAATTTCTACTTTGCGGCTGATACGCTTTTGGAGGCGTATCTTTACCCTACAACAGGAAAACTTGAAGGATACCTATTTGTTGAGGATAAGGATGGCATAGATGGAACGCCGGCGAATGGTCAAACAGTGCGTTTTTTAGCGGAAGATGAAAGGATTGTGGACAGAGTTCGCAATGCGACGGTAACCGACGGGAAATATACTTTCTCAAATCTTCCGGTTGTCGGTACTGAGTATTCGCTAACAGGCTTGGCGTTTGAAGCAGAGGACAGGCACTATGGGGCGGTGGGTATTACCGCTGTCAATTTGCATGCTGGTGGTAACGCCGTCCGTGCAGAGACGAAAGCGTATAAATTTGAAAGCGAAGAGGCTAGCTTCAAAATATTGAGCTTCCCAACAGTAGTTGATGAAGATAAACCAATAGTGATTACATTCAGCAACGACTTGGATCTTGATAGAATCCTCACCAGCGATGTAACAGTTGAAAATGATCCTACTGCGGACGTAGAATGGAAAGCGAAGTCATTAACGATTACTCCTTCGAAAGGTACTTGGCCCGTTAGTGTTGCGGCTACTTTAGAACTCAAAGGTAGCGGTAATTCGTTGCGTTCGGTTAAAGGTGATGAAATACCGTTCTCTTCTTTCACCAAGAATGTCTCCATACTCAGGCCGGACTTGAGCGACGAGCAGGTAGGTGGGCTTAGAGATACGACTGAGACTACGATTGATATTAGTTCTGGCAAGGTAAAGCTCCATTGGAAAAAAGTTGTCGGTGCAAGCGGTTATTATGTCTATAGAAAAGAAACAAATGATCCGAATGCAACCTATGAGTCTGTAGTTGATGATCCCATAAGCGATACGGTTGCTACATTCAATATTCTTACTGGCGAAAAGTCCTACACTTATGCTGTTCGTGCAACCAACGGCAGCTCAATAACCAAGTGGGGAAAAGCGGCAGAAATTCAGATTGATAAGAAGCCGACAGCGACATTTTTGCGTCCATATGCTGCTAATTCTAGTGGCACGTTTTTCGGATGGGATGGGTTGTTAGATAATACTACACCGGAGATTCAAGATACATTGAGGATGTCTGAATTGAAGACGACGGATGCTACTGCTACGCGCGTTATGATCATAGAATTTAACGAACCTATGGACATGACTACAGCAGTCGTGACTCCTACTGACTTTGATGTCTTTGGAGGTAGAGCAAACGTTACGCGGTTTTGGGATAACCCTACTACGCTTAGAATAGTTCTTTCAATTAATCTCGGTTCCGCTGTTCCTGGTCCTTATCCGAAATACGCTTCTTTCATGGTTTCCGGTCTTAAGTCTTTCCGACAATCTGCCATGGACATGCCGTTTGAGTTTAAGCATGTTAAGAATACTACGGATCGCGTGAAGCCGGTGCTGACTACTCCTAAGTCCGAAAATGGAGAGACCGGTAGCTTTGGTTTTAATTTAGTTATTCCACAATAAACCGCCACCCGCAGAGCCCTTTTCCGGGGCTCTGCATTTTGGTTAGGTTTTTTTGGGCAAGCTCTTTTGAGCTTGCCTTTTTTTTTATCCTGAAATCCGCAGTTGCGGTGATTCTGGTATTGCGGGCGGCAGGATG
>JAITUM010000040.1 GCA_031286305.1 Candidatus Fibrimonadaceae bacterium
TCAGACGTGTGCTCTTCCGATCTAATAATGCATGCTACTTATAATACCAATGTATCAGGTAGCTCTTCGCTCAACCAATACGACCAGTGGCAGATCCGTTACTATTGGAGTTGGATAAAGCAAATTAACACTCAGGCAAATCTGTGGAATTATACTCCGGTTCCGTGGGTGGTGGCAGGCTCAAGCTCAAGCTCAAGTGGCAGCAGTTCAAGCTCGGCTGTTACGGTCACTTGCAATTTGCCGAATTCGCTAGTTGCAGGTGCCACCGTAAACAATGCAACCCAAAGAAGTTATTTAAGATGCAGCAATACCAACGCTGCTCCTACTCAAGGCAATAACCCAACTTGGACCGGAACTCCGAGAGCACCTATTAGTGGCACAGCTGTAGCTGCAGCTGGCAATTACACCAACATTGGAGTAAGCGTAAATTGCGGTGCAGCAGTAGGTGTTATCAGCGGAACCTGTAGCAACATTACCATCACAGCTCCAAGCTCCAGTTCTACAACACCAAGCTCTAGCTCCACAACACCAAGCTCTAGCAGCGATGATGCCAGCAGCAGTTCCTCTACCGATGATGGTACATCGTCTAGCAGTGAAGGCACAACCGGCATATCTGTTGTTATGTCCGGTGTGCAATCTTTCAATTTGAATAGTCGTGGTGTTTTCAGCTATAATCTTGGTGAAACTAGATCTGCAAACTTGAAGATTTTTGACTACCGTGGCAGACTGTTGAAAACAATCCCATTAAACGGAACGCATGGAATTGTTGACACGCAGCTAGGCTCTTCTACGCGAGCTTTGTTGTGGAGAGTAGAAGATAACGGCAGGCTTATTAGTCAGTCAAAAAGAGTAATTTGGTAGAAGGTTTTTCTTTGTTGATTAGCGATTTGCTACAAACATTTTTGAAATAAATAAGTTTTTATTTTCGAGTAATTGTGGTTCTAAGCGGACCGCATTTTTTTCTGTTACCACAACGGGCAAACCCAACTTCAATGCCTGTTCTACCTTTTTTTGGATATTAAAATGGTCGGGGCAGTCAATTTTTTTTACAATGGAATAATTTCTTTGCAAACCTGAAAAAAATCTTTGCGAACGGGCTATGCCTGCAATAGCGACTATTTCCGAATTTTCCGGCAAATTTTCCGGCAATTTCATAGAAAAAATTATATCTGCAGTTTTTGCAGCCTCTTCCCATTCCATTGCACATTTTTTTATGCAAACAATTTCCGGGTGGTCTCTCCATAAACTGCGGCAATTTCCGTGCGGAATAATGTCTCGCAAACTTTCTGCCTTCTCGCCCCATGTTAAGCAAATCCAAGCAGCGTGGCTAAGGCGACGGTCTTCCAAGCCATCGTCGCTTATTAAAATATCGTATTTGCCATCTAATTTTTTGCAAAGCTCAAAGCGATTTCCTGTGAAAACATCAAAGCCTTTTTTTGCAAACCATAAATTTTCATCGCCGGTATTTTTGCATAGAATAGCAAGGTTAAGTCCCTGCAATTTAAGCTTTTGCGCCAAAAATTCCGTATATGGAGTTTTACCGGAACCTCCTACAAGCAAACTTCCAATGCCCAAAAGCGGAGTTGTAAAGTGCACATTCTTTTTGGGTGCAAGCCGGGTTTTTGAGTCTACCAAATACCCTAAGCGCCAAAGCGCAGCAGCAAAAAAAGAAAGGGGATTCACAAGGGTAAGGTAGAAATCTTTGATACATGGAACAATGGCAGGACTAACGTAGCTCAACATTTTCTACATTTACATTATGACTAAAACACTTTCCTTTTACGCATTTTTTGCCCTTGTATTCTCCCTAAGCGCGTTTGCGCAGCCACAGACTCAGGGATGGCTTTCCAGTTATTGGGATGGCTGCAAGCCTACCTGTTCTTGGTACCAAAATTTGTCATCGGATCAAAAATTTTTACAGTACGGCCTCTCGAGATCTTGCAGTGAAGACAATAAGGAACTCCCGTTGGGCGAAATAGCTGAGGCTCAGTGCGCCAAGGATGGCGGTCCGGCATATTCTTGCTGGGATCAAATCCCCTTTGTTGACCCAGACAATCCTGAACTTGCCTACGGCTTTGGAGCTACAGCCACGGCAGTGTGCGGCCAATGTTTTGAAGTAACTTTTACCGGCGAGTATGAGCATGGCACTCCTATGCCTATGCACAGGGAACTTGCCGGGAAAAAAGCTATTATCATGGGCAGAAACACCGGAGGTGTTGGAAGTACCCAAATTGATTTTTTAATACCAGGCGGCGGATTAGGGGATTATGATTGCTTTTCGGAGCAGATTGGTTTGCCGGCTAAATCTTACCCTCCTGAACTTGGCAAGGTGGCTGGCGGTTTTTTGGGAGCTTGCATAGACCAAGCGATTCCTCAATTCAGCGGTGATTGGGATGCTCCGGGAGTGCTTGAATGGGTTCAGAACTGCCATAGGAATGGTTGTAATTCAGCATTTAGCGCGTACCCCGAACTTCTCAAAGGTTGTCTATTCCACGTTGAATGGATGCACTCTGCGCCTAACCCAAAAGCAACAGTCAGAGTGTTAGACGAGTGCCCGCAAATATTGGTTGACGGATATGTGCCTAAGAGCAGCAAATATACCCTGCTTAGAAAGTTTATGGATTTTACATCGAGTACTGGAAATCCGAATGTCAATGAAAGCAACAAAAGCATCAGCAGTGTCAATTCAAATGTAACACTTACCTATGATGTAAACGTATTGATTGCCGGGTCATATACACTGTCCTTTGCAGTTGCCACTGGGGAGCAGACAACTATTTCGGTGACTGTGGATGGTGAGCCAGTAGGAACAAAATCAGGTATCACCACGAGCAGTTGGGGTGTATTTGAACCAGTGGAGCTAGGCAAGGTAGATCTTAAAGAAGGTAACAATACTATTGTATTTAGTTTTCAGACCAATAGCGTCAACATTGATTATTTCATGCTTCTTGGCGATGAAGATGTTATTGAGAAGTCCGGCTCAACCACTGCCATCAATATTCCGGGCCCAAGCACTAAGCTTCCATTAGTCACTAACCAAGTTCCTCAATACTACAATCTCAAAGGCAAAAGAGTATCCGGTACTTTGCCAAGCGGCGTGTATATTGAAAAAAAGCAGGGAATGCCAAGCAAAGTTTTTGTGGTGAAATAGTTACCTTTAATCAACTTTAAGCTTAGGTGTGAGGGTATTATAAAAAGTGCTGTCTACGCGCAGCACGTGTTGTTCTATAAGTTCATAAGCAAAGAAAAGAAACAAATTGTTCACAGGCAACCGGCTTTCTTTGTATTGTTGCAAAAGGTATTGCGCAATCTTGAACAATTTTTCATGCTCCCTAGCGTGGTTTTTAACTTCAGGAAACCCCACATCATACAGTATGCGCTCCTCATCACGAAAATGCGTTGCTAAAATATTCAGCATACCTTCTACATGACCAACTACCTTTTCAAAGAAAGAAGGAGAATAAACAATTTTGAGCAGTTCATTAATAGAGTTAAACAAAGCTTGATGCTGTTCATCAATCAAAGAATTTCCACACGAATAGCTAGCATTCCATCTTAGAGGAGTGAAGTAAATGTTATCGGGTTCCCAGGTAAATTCTTTTTGATCGCTCGCCACTTGATTGCGTCCGCTGCTTTTGGCGTGGTAAAGCATTTTGTCGGCCTCTTCAACAATATCAAAGGCCTTGCGACCCGCAGTACAATAAGAAGAAACAACTCCAAAGCTCGCAGTAACCACAGATGCCGTATCAGATGCCTCATGCGAAATAGCAAGGTTCACAATGTCTTGGCGAATTCGTTCTGCCACCAGCAAAGCTCCTTTAATACTGGTATCCGGCAAAATAAAAACAAATTCTTCGCCTCCATAACGAGCTACCAAATCGTATGAGCGAAACACTCCCTCTTCAAGGGTTTTAGCTACCTTGCGAAGGCACTCATCCCCTTTTACATGTCCGTAAAAATCATTATAAGCCTTGAAGTGATCAATGTCCATCAAGATTATGGCAAGTTCTCTTTCCAAACGAATATGGCGTGAATACTCATAATCTAGCATCTCTTCAAAACGATGGCGGTTAGCTATTCCGGTCAAAGCATCGGTAGCGCTGAGAGCTGCCAATTTGCGGTTGCTTTCTGCCAAATCCTCTTCTTGTTGTTTGCGTTTGGAAATATCGCGACAAACCATCACAATTCCAAGTGAATTATTTGCCAGGTCCTTGATATTTTTGGCATTAACTTCTAAATAAAAAACATCTCCATCTGCGCGAGTAACTCGATAATTAGCTGTTTCTCCGTTATAAGTTCCCCGTATTTTTTGAATCATTTCTGTGCGAGCGCGTTTGCGGTCTTCTGGGGTAATAAGGTCAAAAACGCAAAGCCCTAGAGCCTCTGCTTCAGTATAACCAAATATTTGCAAAGCAGCACGTGAAGCCTTTGTGATGCGCCCCGCCAAATCGGTTATTACAATTCCATCCGGTGAAGCCACCATTATAGAGTTGTATAATTTTTCACTGTCTTGCAAGCTCCTTTGCAAATCACGGGAACTACGCAAGTGATAAACCAGCAAAAGTACCAAGCCGGCAAAAAACAAAATACTTAGCATTGCAGCAATACTCATAGTTTAAAATATAGTAATCGTCACTTTACTACATTTACTCCGTGCCACGTTTTGCTTTCAAAATTCTTTTTCTCCCTCTCTGCGTTTTTGCGCTTGAAATTCAACGTGACTTATCAAATGAATTTATTTTTACAGATAAGGTTAGTGCTCTAAGCGAAACACCGTGCAAAAATGATGTTTTTTTTATGCCGGAAAATGCATCCTTTTTTGGCGAAGCCGAAGCGCCCGGAACACCTTTTAGAACCTATATTATTGCATTGCCAAACTCCGCATTGCCAAGCGTTGAAGTGCAAAATATTAAAACAGAAAGGGTGAGCGGCAAGCCTTGCGGAGTGGCAGAAAATCCTAATTCGCTGCAAATAGGCAAGCCTTATTTGAAAGACAATTTGTGGAGGGTCAAAATTAGCGTTCCGCTTCTCTACTCAAGCGGCAATTCTTGGAATTTGCGAAAAGATTTCAGAGTAAAGATAAATTTCAGCGGTAGTGCAAGCGGGCATTCGATTGGCAAAAGGGCACTCGCTTCGGTGGAAAATAAAAATGCAGCTTCGAGATTTGGAACAAGATCAATTAGCCATGCCTTAACAAGAAGCTCTGTGGAAAATATAGACTGGTTGCTCAAAATTGGAGTGGGCAGCAACAACGCCACAGACCTGAACACATCTGCAGATGGAATGTATGCGCTTGCCTTTGATGATTTAAAAAAAACAGGAGCTGATATATCTGATATAAGAATTTCAAATTTGAGGCTTTTTGGTGCTTCTCCAGATACTTTGGCGGAACACATGGCAGAGGAAATTTTTCCAAATGCAATGCAAATGCCCATTCGAATAAAAGATAAAAACGGTAATGATAAAAATGCCAACGAAATGTTTGTTAGCGGAGATACAATATTTTTCTTTGGTTATGGCACTGCAATTTGGAAAAAAAACAATTCCCCAAGCCAAAGCGGAATGGATTATTATTTTTCCAGCTCCCCATACAGTTTTTATCAGCATTTTTACTTGGGAATAAGCGGCATTGGGAAACAGGAAAAACTCGAATCCAATCCAAAAAATATAACCGGAAGGGATATAACTTGGAAAAAATATGTGCGTTCCGAAAAAGACTTGCTTTTGCGAGATAATTACTTTGGCGAAAGCAGGATAGAAGAAAATACGGGCAAGGAATGGTTTTGGAAATGGGGCATAAGAGGTGAAACAGTTACGGTTACTCCAGATGAATTTCATAATTCCGTTAGAAGCTTAACCGGTGTGCAGAGCGGCCCTATGCACATAGGAGTTTCGTTTTTGCCTAGACGCTCAACGCAATCAAACCCGAGTTTTTCTGCAGCAACACGCTGGCAAGACAGAATGAGAGGCATAAATTTTAGCTTTTATCATCAAGGTCAAAGGCTGCAAAACATAGCAGATACCCTTGTTGGAACATTTGTTTTTTCTGTTCCAAACACAACAGCAAATAATTCCTATAGAGTAGAAATCACAAGCACCGGGCAAAATGATAGATTTGATGGTTTATCTATAGCTTACAATTATAATATTATGCAAAGCACCGGTGAGGAATGGTTGTTTCCCGGAACAGAAACGGGAGCGATAAAAATTCCTGTGCCGGCAAATATGGAACTTATCAAAACGGAAAATTTTATTCCGGTGGAAATTTTGACTCCGGGAGCAGATGGTTATGCACACGATATAATATCAAGCGAAGGAGATACAAAATATTTTTTGCATAGAAAAGGCAGATATAGAACGCCGGCAATCATTGAAGCCATTCCTGGTAGAGTTAATGCAGTTTCGGAGCCACAGAGAATTCCTTCTAACACGGAATATCTGATTTTGACTTCGGAAGTTTTGCAAAACAGTGCCGTTAAACTAAAGCAGTTCAGAGAGAGCCATGACACTCCAACAAAGGGGCTAAACACAGCGGTGGTTTTGGTAGAAGATATTTACAGAGAACACGGTGCGCAAAGTTCACCCATTGCAATTAGAGATTATATAAGATATGCAAAAAATCGCTCTCCTGATTTGAGATATGTTTTGCTGGCCGGAGGCGGCACCTATGATTACAGAAAAATTAGAGGCGGCACAAAGAGCAATATAATTCCGCCCTACGAGTCAGAAGATATGTCCACCGATGATTTTTTTGTTGTTTTAGAACCGGGCGAAAAAGTGCGGTTTGGAGGTTATGAATTATCTTTAGCTATTGGGCGCCTTCCTGTTTCAAACATAAGCGAATTTGAAAATTACATTCAAAAAGCAAAAGATTATGAACAAGTTTCTGTGATGGACAATGGAATTTGGCGAAATACAATAATATTTGGCGCAGATGATGCCATGCAGGGACCGGTTCCAGACCCGGTTAAAGACCACACAGACCAAATGGAAAAAACTATTGCTCATATAGACACGCTTGTGCGAAAACAGGATTTTGCAATCAACTGGAGAAAAATTTCACTGTTGCAATATGAAAGTGATGGAAATTATAAAAAACCGGACGCTTCAAGAGAGCTGTTGCTCCGTTTAAATCAGGGTGCATTATTTACTTTTTTTTACGGGCATGGAAATGCTGTTATGTGGGCAGATGAAGATTTGCTGAATGTAAATTCTTTGAACCACCTTTCAAACAAAGGAAGGTACACTATTTTAGGCTCTTTTTCGTGCCTTGTGGCTCGTTTTGATGATATAGCCACTTCCAGCCTTTCAGAAGCGTTTGTGAGCGCAAGAGACAGAGGAGCCATAGCTTCAATAGGTTCTTTAAGAGAAAGTTATTCTATTTACAATGAAGCACTTTCAAAAAAAATTCTGAACCAGTCCTTGACAATGAACACTTCCTTGGGTGATGCCATTTTAAGGGCAAAGCAAAGTGTGGCTACTTCGCCAACTTCTTACAATGCGGAAAGGTACAATAACGAAAAATATGTGCTCTTGGGAGAACCTGTTTTGAGTATGCCAAGGCGAGAAATTACGCTGGGTCTGATAGACCCTCCGGATACAATTCAGGCCTTGCAAAAATTGAAAATCTCCGGCACGGCTTCCGTACAAACGGGAGCCGTTCGTATGCAAATTTTAGAAGGAGAAAAGCAAAGAACACTTTCACAAAATCTTGGGAATGGAAATTTTTACACAACGCAAATAAAAGTTGAAGGTAGCCCTATTTATAGCGAGGAATTGCAAATAAGGAATGGCAAATTTGAAACGGAATTTATAACTCCTCGCAAACTATCGCTTGGTGACACCTCTGCGCAAATAAGGCTTTGGGCCCACAGACCCGGCAGCGTAGAAATAGGAAAGTTTGCAATATTCGATAGAACGCTATACGGCACTTCGCCCGATGCAGCTTTGATTGAAGACAATACCCCACCAAGCATAGCAATTTTTCCGTGCAAGCGCTCAAAGAAAGTCGCTCCTTATGCAGAGAACGCGCGAGTATCTTTGGAAATTCCTGCTTGTTTGGAAATTGAGATAGAAGATGATACGGGCATAGATTACAGAGAAGAGGCGGATGAGGGAATTACTTTTGAAGTGAGTCCGACTGTAAACGCTTGGCATCCTTGGTCGTTCACTGAGCAAACCGGAAAACGCGCTGCTTTAAGAATGAATTTCGGACATACTTATGATCCCGGTGAATATGTTTTTAAGGTAACCGCTCAGGATATTCTCGGCAATATAGCGTTTCGCTCTCTTAGAGTTTCTCTCAATTCGGAAATCAAGAGCGGTTTGGCAGATGTTTTCAATATTCCCAATCCAATGAAAAGAGGTGGAACAACTTTTTATTTCAAAGATTTATCGGGCGAAGAAAGACTCAGCAATGTGACAATCAAAATTTTTGACCAAAACGGAAAACTTGTAAAAACCATAAACAACGCTGTTTCCGGAGAGACCAGCTGGGATGGAAGAGACTCAAGGGGGCGTCTTTTGGCCAACGGTCTTTACCATTACGTTGTGCAAAGTACTGTCTCTTCGCTAAACGAAACCGGCAGCAAAAAAACATTCGTAAAAAAGCAAAAACTGGTTATTTCAAGGTAGCTTGAAGGGATGTTTTGCGAGCAGACTAAATCGCTTGCGATAAGTCGAAAACTATGTGCGAAAAGTTAAACCTATCCGGGCCAAAACTGTCGAAATTCGTTTTTAGAGCGTAGTCAAGCCTAATGGTCAAGAATTGCCACTTATAACGCAAGCCAAGACCAAGAGACATTTCCTGCGCTGAATTAAAAGATTTATCCGAATCGTTTATATGAACCCAGTCTGTAAATTGCACAAGCTGAAAATTTCTTAACGATTTCCAAGGAGGAATTATTCTAAGCTCCTCGTTAACTCTAAAATATTGCGGAGAAAGCCCGCCAACAAGCACAGTATCATTCACTATTTTATACGGATGCACGCTTCTAAAGCGATAACCACGCAAAGTTCGACCACCACCCTGATAAAAAACTTCAGCATCGTCTCTTGCTGCATTATTAAAAACATTTCCATAACTAAAAGCAAAAGCACTTAACAAATATCTCCTGACTATAGGAGTATAAGCAAAAATGGATGCATCTGTATATAAAAATCCATGCTTCAAACTTATATTCCAAAGCTCTGCAAATTTCTTTATATTTTTCACCTCGCTAAACGATTCATTCCTCAATTCACCACCCAAACCAAAACTCGGAACAAGTTTAATACCCTTAACCGGATCAAAACTATTGTCCGTCCAATCAAAAATAAGCCCCGTTTCATATTTTAGCTTAAAATAGTCTTCGCCTTGCAACCTCAAAAATCTAAAATCAAATGTGTGTCTGTTGCGAATATTGTTTCTGGTTGTGAGTCCAAATGTTAAATTCGCCCTGTTTACCACCTCCCACCTTTCAACAAGGCTATCCGGCTTGGTTGGAGCGGGCAATTTTTCATGGTTGAAAATTATTCTTTCATCCAATCTTATAGCCGTAGGTATCCATGATACGCGCGCTCCAAAAAGCAATGGGTTGGCATAGTTGAAAGAAATCTCCTGTCTGTTTTCAGCAAGCAAAGCGCTAACCCCTGCCTCATGAAAAGATCCAAATAAATTTCTGTGCAAAGAAGATAAAGAAACTCCAAAACCATAAATCTCTTCAAAAAAGAAACCGTATTCTGCTTCGCCCGGAACCCTTTCATAAACCGTTAATATAATATCGGAAAGTCCATTCTCTTGCAAGGAATCTTCTAACTTAACCTGCGAAAACAACTGTGTTGAAAATAACTTTGACCTGAATAAAAAGAAATACCTGTCATCCACCACAGCACCATGTTCAATTTCCCATAATTTATTTAACCAAGCAGTATCGGAAAGCCCTGCTTCCGGCTCGGTTTGCCCTGGCAATAAACCCGAGCGAAACGCTCTGCTTTTGAAATCTCCCATGCGAACCAAGTGCTTAGGATCCGCAAAATAATGCACATTCACTTTTTTTTCTGTTGTGTCTATATATTCCAAATGCTCAACACTCACATGCAGGTAGCCATTTCTCTGATAAATATCCCTTATAGATTTTCTGTCATTGCTTATAATCTCCGGATCGTAAAGCCCACCTCTGGAAACAAGCATCTTATCAGTTCCTATAAGAGAAGACGTATCCTCGGCAAGCACAATGCTCGCATGTCCAAATCTGTATTTTTCACCTTCGTATACATTGAATGTATACACATCCACTTTTACAGTGTCTACTATTTCTTCGCTTATGGTGAGCGTAACATTTTCGCTAAAATAGCCATTGCTTTGGTAAAAATCAGTCAAATTTCCCTTTGCAAGGTTAATTATAAAAGTTCGTCTTTCAGGTGAAAGAAAATCCATCTCCTCCGGCAAACCCAGTTGTTCAATTAAGAGACGTTCGCTAAAAACCTTAGCTCCCTTGATTTGCAATTTCCAAGGGGATATTTCCGAGGCATTGACCAGGACCACCAGGCACAAGATCCAGTGGAACCTAAACACTAGTTTCTCTTTTTAGCCGGCGCTCGTTTTTTTGCGGGAGCTTTCTGTGCTGGCGCCCTAGGAGCAGCAACATCGTCTTCTATTGCTTTTCTTCTTTTCTTTGTCTGTGCTGCCGGTGGCATATCATCGTCATCATCAGCTTCCACGGCTCTCCTTCTTTGAGGAGGAGGACCGCCACCGCCATCCTTGTTCACAAAGCCATGCCTTGCAGGTTCAAAACCGGCAGGGAAATTTGTCCTGTTATCATAAACAACTCCAATAGCCTGAAATTTATCCATTCTTGCTCTGGATAAATTTGCACCGGAAAAATCAACCCTGTCCATTCTTGTATCAGCGTTGAATCTCGCGTTTTGCATATCGGCGTTTATAAAGCTGATTTGGCTCATTTTTGTACCTTCAAAATTTGAGCCTACCATGGAGGCTTCAGCAAATATAACTCTGTCTAAAGTGGAATTGGCAAAGTTAGCTCTTGCCAAATCGGCTTTTACAAATTGAGAGCGTTTCATATCGGTGCCATCAAAAATGGCATTCTTTATATCTGCACCTATAAAGTCGCATCTATCCAAAACGGCATCAAAAAAGCTTGCACCAACCATTTTGGTTTCTATAAATGTTGAACCGCTAACATTGCTTTTGTCAAACGAAACACCTGTCATGGTCATGCCGTTGAAATCCATATCGGATATATTACCTTGCGTAAACTTGGCTTTTTGAACCCTTGCTCTTTTCAAGTTTGCATTGCTGAATGAGGTGCGTGAAAAATCTGCTTCTGTAAAGTTAACATTGCCAAAGGTAGCTCCGGAAAAATTAACACCCAGCAAACCGGCCTTGGTAAAGTTTGCATTGTTCAAATCTACATTTGCAAAATTTGCATCGGTCAAATTACAATTACTGAAGTTTGCACCGGTGACCTGCGCGCCTCTAAAGCTAGCTCTTGCAAGCTCGGAATTGGAGAAGTCAGCTCCTTGTGCAACAACCCCGCTAAAGTCGGCTGCTGTCAAGTCCACGCCTATAATTTTCACGCTTGTTAAATCGGTATTTTTAAAGTTAAGACCCTCGGATACCTTCATCGAGGTCATATTTGCCCTTTGCAAATTTGCACCCGTAAAATTGGTTGCTCTTTTTATGGTGCCTTCATCGCTATCCAAAAGCACCGCTCTATACAGGTTGGCACCTTCAAGGTTAGCACCGGAGAAGTTAACACCGCGCATATCCGCGCTTGAGAAGTTTGCTCCTGCTAAATTTGCATTGGAAAAATCCGGAGTGTACAACATGGCGTTTTGGAACCTTGCATTGCTAAGTTCCGCTCTCCTGAATACCGGACTGGTTCCTGAGGAATTTTGAAAGTCCGCATTTTCGCCTTGAGCGCCTTCAAAATTAAACCCGTCAATGCCCTTAGCCCTGAAGGAGGTAGCTATCTCCTTGTTTCGCCAATCAGCCTGTTCAGAGAGTTTCCCGCAAGAAACCAAAGAAATAAGAAGTACCGATACGGTTAAAAAACCGCCTAAAAAGCATTTTCGCATAGAATGACCCTTTTGCATATTCCATAAAATACAAAAAAAAAAACAAAAGCGGTAGGTTTTTTTTAAAAAAACGCTGATTTTTTTGTTTGGGTATGGGGTATAGGGTATAGGGTATAGGGATTTTTCAAACAAAAACGGCTAAATTTGCTTAAAAAAGCTAAAAGAAGGCAAGGCAGATTATTTTGAGCTTCAGTCTGAGGCTTTCTTTCTTGGAAGTTAAAAGATTAAATGAGCTGGTCCACATGTTTTTCACTGGAGAATAGAGAATTCGCTGCACTGGGTTTTGGATGCTGCGTTCAACGAGGAGCGCAGCCACAAGCATGCCTTGACCGGAAGCAATGACTCTAAATTGGCACGCTTTTTGCATTATTGTTGATATGATTTACCAGAATTCAGTTCAGTTTAAGGATATTCCTGTTCGAGTAGGGGATGTGGCTAAAATGTTGCAGATTGAAGCTCATACGCTTCGCTTTTGGGAAAAGGAATTTGATTTCTATTTGAAACCAAGCCGCACTGTCGGGCTTCAAAGGCGTTATGACACAGAATCCATAGATCGCTTGAAAAAAATTCGACACTACCTTAAAGAAGAAGGTTATTCAATAGCCGGAGCCAAAAGACTTCTTTATTACTCCCTGTTTTCCCAATAAAACTTATCCCATAGTTCGTGTTTTCCGTTGCGGCGGATTTCTACAAAAACAAAAGCAGTGTCTTTTGGCGGCAAAAAACCAATGGCAATATCCGGAGTGACTATTGCACCTTCATGAACATAATCGCTCAAACTGCTCAAACCGCTCGTTGTAGTATATATATTTTCACCATGGTAAATGGTTATATGAGAGTCTTCTGAAATTTTTAAAATTTTTCCGGGCAAAATTGAATTCACCGGAGCCTCACCTATGGAAGTGAATTTATTTCTGAAAATTTGTTCCACATTATTATCTTCTCTAAGGAATTTTTGCGGAATAGAAGAACCTTTTAGCGGCATAATAGGGCAGATGCCCGGAAATTTGCAACCGCTGTTTTTATCTCGCCACTCGGAGCTTTTATCCCTGAAAATATTTATGCTTTTCCCGGAAATTCCCACAAATTCTACCACTTTATTCGGAAATGAAAAAATATACCTGACTCTGAGCGGAAACTCATTGGGGAATCTCTCGCTTATAAGCTTTACCATTGAAATATAAAGGGTATCTACATCCTGAGGGTTTGCCGGAAATGAAGCTGTTTCAAAATTCAAAAAACACTCTACCAAATCATTTTTTTCCGAGTGTACTTTAATCTCGCTACATTGAGGATTTTGCCTAGCGTAGCCTTGAGCATCCTGTTCTTTTGATTTTTTCATAAAAAGAATAATGATTAGCAAAGCTAAAGCCGCTAAGAACAGCGAAAGAAGCAGAGTTCTCATTGTTTTTTACAAGAGTTTTATTTTACCGTAAAGGAGTTTTTGGCGAAATTGCTCAACGAGTTCCGGATTGGCTCCTGCAACGGAAACCGTGTGACTATCAGTAAGTTTATCTAAAAACGCTACAGATGCAGAATCGATGGATTGCAATTTTGAAAAATCAAAGACTATGCTGTAAAAATCTTCAATGCCGTTTCGCAGTTGATCCAGTTGCTCTCCAGCAAGCATATTTCCTTCGCATAAAACTTTTGCTACATCTTCTTCTTGTTTTTCCATGTGCCATTCAAAATCATTTTTCAATTGCTGCACTTCTTCGCTTTTTAAGTTCTTCGTGAAATCTTCTGTGGTTTCGTAAATGGAAAAAATGCTGTCTAATTGGGTTATTTGCATTAAATTCCTTATTTCCGGAGAAATATCCGAAATAACAAAACGCAAGTTGCTTTTGTGCATCATTTGATGTATCCTAACAAGTGTTGCAAGGTGCGAGCTGTAAAGCACGCGAATTTTTTTAAGCGACAAAAGCACATCCTGCTTTTTTATTTTCAATGAATCCTCTATTTTTTCAAAAATGTGATATAAATCATCGGTCTCCAAATTAAAATTGTTAATTTGGAAATAGCCGTTTTTTTCTTCTATAACGCACTCAGCCATATTTTTGTCTCCAACCTCAATATAGTAATTTTACAAAGGCTCCATTCTGATAGCACCGCTTTTCCAGCTAATTTTTAACCGTGACAGTTCCTGCTTAAATTCTTTGCTAAAATCAAATATTGAAACTTTAAGAATTGGTGAAAGTATGTTTGTAGTTATCAAAGCATCCCTATCCGGCATGATTTCTATTAATTTGATTAACCTTTTTCGTTTTACCTGCAATTGTTCTTTGCTATTATTGCAAGCTACAAGCTGAGAGGCTAGGAGTTTTCTCTGATTCTCCGCTTCGGGGCTTTTATCTGAAGGTTTTATGGCAAATTGTTTTTCTTGCAAGAGCTCTACGGCTTTATTCAGTTTTATAAAAAACTCATTTGCGCTTTTGAGCTCATCTTTGAATTTTTGGCGTTCGTCCTCAATAAGTACAAATTCATTTAGGGATTCTGCTTTTCCGCCTATGTGCCCGCATTTTACATACCCGCTGAAATGCACGGAACTGCTTATAATTTGTCCGTCGCTGGGCGTTGTCAAATTTTGAGTTTCAATTTTGCAGTTGCGAATTTGCCCTATAACCGTAATAGTTTGACCGGCTTTAAGTGTGCAGTCTTGCACATTTCCTGCGCGGATATCTTTTGCAGCCACTATGCTTCCTCTGTTTAAGCCAAAAACAGAACCTTTTAAAAATATATTACCGGTTTTTGATTCCAAATGCGCAGATTCAACAGAGCCTTCAACGGATATATTGCCATTAGCCACAACGGAAAAATCTGCCATCACGCTCCCTCTAACAAGAACATCGCCATGGTATTCAATGTTTCCGGTTTTATAATCCACATCACCCTTTATAATATACACTCCACCTACGCAAATATCGCGCCCGTCTCTATAAAGGAAGCCATTTATGGCGGCTACAAGTTTTGTTTCATTATCCTTTATCCTGGTATTCAAGCCTATCGGCAGAGCAAAGTCTTCGCCCGGAGTTGGCGATAGAGGATACCCAAATACGCTAATGCCCGGAATACCCGGTGTTGGAGGAACGCGAGTGCATATAACTTCACCCTCTTTTATTTGCCTAATATTGCCCCACTTTCTATAATCAGCGGTACCATCTTCGTTTAAAAAAGGTTTGGCATCCGGATCTATTTGAATGACTTCTTCTAAAATGGCGTCTTTACCTGCTATAGGTGGTGTTGCTGTTGCAATTATAAAGTCTTGCCCATAAATATCTTTTGACAAAATTTCTGCTATTGTATCGTAGTCTATTCCATAAACAACTGATTTTTCAAGCAAAAGAAACGATATATCAGTTGCTGTTACGCGGTAATCTGTTTGCAATATGGCTGCATCTACTGCAAAGTGAACTTGCATTGGAGTTACCTGCAGGCGCAGGTATCTGCGTTTGCCTTCTTCGAAAAGCGCAAATGGAGGACCAATTAATTCTTTTCGCCCGGATGCGGTTTTAATTACCCTTTCAATTTGCGAAATATTAAAGTTTACAACTTTATTGCCAACAAGGGTCTTTTGTATTTCATCTACGCTCCAGTTCCGTGGGATTAATTCCGGAACAACAGTTAAATATGTGCCTTCTGGGGAAATTTCCCACAGAAGCCACTTATGTTCCTGTAATCCAGCGTTATCCGAAGCCATAGCTGGAAATGTAGAAAATTATCTCGCTACTTTCAAATAAATTGTTTCGCTTCCGGACTTGATTTGAACAACTTGCGGGATGTTTTGCTTGAGTTTTATGAAAACAGAGCCTTGGGACTCGGCTCTTTCGCTTTGAATCTCCATGCCTTTGAAGTTATAAGCTTTTAGCTCCAATTCGCCGTTCAAGCCGTTTATTTGTATGCCACCGCTGATGTGCATAGCACTTAGCTTTTGATTAAGAGAGGTGATTATTGAGACTGGCAAGTCAGGGTCTTCCTCTGGTGGGAGTGCTTTGGGTTCCGGCATAAGGGTTATTTTGCGGTGTTTTATTTGAGAGTTTTCCGTGTAGGCAACGGAAATATCTGCAACATCAACTTTTGATATATGCAAATAATTGTCTATAATTTCTGCATAGGTTCCAAGACCGCTTTGGGTTATGTCGTAGGTGTAAATATTTCCGTTTGAGCTTGAGCGGGGCAGGGCAATGTATCTCTTTTGCGCAACGTTCCAAACGGTATCTGCGCCGGGGTCTGCAGGAATTGCATTCTCAAGGATTTTTGCGGTATCTGCAACGTGAAGATGCACCGGATGCCCGTAGGTTGTAGCAGAAATGGAGAGATTGAACACAAGCGTGTCTATGCCTTCGTTTTGGGAAAAGGGAACTATTGTAAGTCCGTCTTCAAGATTTCCGGAAGCTGCACTTAGTTTTAATCCGTTTGCATTCCAGCTTATGTTGGTGTTTTGCAAAAAAGGATTGTTGATATATGAAAGCGATTTTATTTTGCCTAAATTTACCTGCGTAAAATATGGGATAAGCATATTTTTTGGAAGCCTGAGGGCTGTGTTTGAGTTTTCACTTTGAGAGCGAGTATAAACAAAAACGGTATCTTTTCTTTTGCAAGCCTTGTATTGATCGCATCCGCTTGCACTCGAAAGTTCTATGCTGCTCCAGGAACCAATAGCGTTTTCGCTTCCATTGCATATGAGGTTCTTATTTTGTATTTCGCATTGGGCAAGTCCGGAGAGCGTTTTTGCAGAAAAACCTGTTGTTCCACTCTTGTAAAAAAGGCTGTCTATATCAACTACTATTTCTTGTTTGCCGGCCTCAATGGAATAATTTTTTGAATAATCAGCGTCTATAACAGTAAAAACTGCTGCAAAATAAACTGAAAAGGCTTCTATATATGACTTTGCCGCTATTGAAATGGAATGCAAATCGTTTTTGTGATTTTTTATTGCTATGGGATTTGATGTTACCTGAAAGCTACCAGGTGTTGGTAGCTTATAAGATAGCTTTGTGGGAAAAAATGTAGAGCTATTTAAAATACCGCCTTCCGAATCTAAAACAATATCTTTTATGACTATTATACTTGAAAGATCGCCATTTTCACCAACGTTAGCAGGTAAATACAAGCGGCAGGAAACAAGTAGATGAGTAGTTTCATCTTCCCAATCCGCTACTCCTAGTCCGGTACAGTTTTGGTTTAGATTGGAGTATTCATACCAAGGTTTTGAAGAGCCTGCTACTACTATAGGCATTTTTTCACTGGGGGTCCAATCGGGATTTATTTGAAATATATAAAGTGCACTACTGGGAAATTGTGCAGACATGGGCAATAAAACAACAAGTGCCTTTCCTCCTTTTTTGTCAAAATTATCAAGAACAGCTAAATCTTTTCCAAAATGAGAGTTTTCATTAAAAACAAGCCCGTTTACTCCACTAGCCAAACCAATTGTGTATGGTTGGAAAAATGTCCAGGTATTATCTGTTATAGAGAAAAAATCAACTCTGCCGCTATTATCAAATGATCCGTTTTTACTGAGAGGATTTCCTGTTACCAAATGATAAACTTTATTTGCGCCATTTAGGCTTGTTCCTAAAAGCGCAAGTCGCCTTGTAACAGCTGATGAGCTTTCATCAACTATATTATAGATTTCGTAGGTTGTTTCCCACATTGGATTTGGCATATTTTGATTGCTTAAGATTTTAAAATCTACTCCAATTGGATTTTTCATTGTTATTTCCATTATCACTAGCCTTTTTAGGCTGGCAAAAAGAACAGTTGCTGTTTTTTTTGTGTCGTTAAGCGAGTCTAAAACAACTACAGCTGTAACAGCGTCATCGTTTATTACTTTGTCTTCTAACGTTGTAAAAGCGTTTGGTTCACCAAATGGGAGTACGGTTCCTAAAATAGCACCGTGACTGTTAACCACATTATAGGTACCAACTTTTCGTTGGTGAGAACTACTAAGCAAGGTATCCCTGCCGCCAAACAGCATTACATTGGCGTAAGCTGATTTTTTTTCTCCCAAAGCAGCCGTTTGCTTGAAATGCGAATTGTAACCAGAGAGTGTTGGGTTACTTGTTGCCGAATAATAACTGCCGGTTCGAAAAGTATCCGGCTCGGCAACGGTGAATCTCTGCGCAAAAATTTGCGTGCCTAAAATCAAAAGAAGGCAAAAGCCTAGTTTCAAAGTTTTCATAAAAAGGTCTCCTATAAAATTTTCCTTTCACTGGTTAGACGGAAAAAACGGGAAAAAAAATTTTAAAAATGCAAAAAAAATGCATTTTGCTAACAACTGTTGACGTTTGCTGCGTTTTTGAATAAATTTCGCCATTTTTTTGAAAAATAATTTTAACTATTAATTGTTAATATTTTCTATATTCCACTCATGTCTGAATTTTTTCGACAATTATTAACCCAATTTAGGGATATATGGCAAAGATTTAACCCTGTGCAGAAGGCTATTTTAGGTTCTGCTTTGGTTTTAATGATGGCGGTTATCATAGTTGGAATATCGCTTCAAGCTGTAAGTTCAACCGATTCCGGCATGGCAACGCTCTTTGTGAACATAGATCCGGGCGAGGCGGCAGATGTTACCGCTTTTTTACAAGAGAACAAATATGAATATAGAATGACCAACAATGATCGCTCCATTTTGGTTAAAAGAGAAAATATTCATGAGGTTCGCATGTCTTTGGCAAGAGTAGGCTTGCCTAAAGCTCGAGGCAAAGGTTATGAACTTTTTGATGAAAGTCAGTTCGGTATGACGGATTTTGTTCAAAATGTAAATTACCGTCGCGCTGTGGAAGGCGAACTTGTGCGCACCATTGAAACTTTTCATGAGATTGAAAGAGCGCGCATTCATATTAATATTCCCAAGAAAACCCTTTTTGAAGAAAGAAGAGAAGAACCTTCGGCCAGCGTTATTGTTATGTTACGCTCGGGCGGAGACTTGCAAGACAGGCAGGTTCGGGGCATTCAGCATTTGGTTGCCAGCTCAATAGAGGGCTTGAGGGCAAGGCAGGTAACCGTTTTGGATGCCGAAGGAAATATGCTAACAAGAGGTTATGCAGATAGCCCTGAGGCAGAGCTTACCAACCACAACATGGAACTCAAACGCTCTACGGAATCATATTTAAAAAGGCAGATTTTTTCAATTTTAGATGGGGTGTTAGGTCCTAATAAAGCTACTGTGGCTGTTTCTGCAGATTTAGATTTTGACTTGATTAGCAGAACCGTTGAGAGTTATAATCCTGCAAGAAGGGTTGTGCGTTCCGAGCAGCGAGACGAAGGTACTCGCGCGAACATTCCTCCTGAAGGTGGCAATGAAACAAAAGACGCTTCTATTACCAACTACGAAATAGATAGAACCGTAGCGCAAATAAGAAGCAGTCCCGGTAATATCAAACGTGTAACGGCAACCGTTTTTGTGGATGGCATTTATGAGCGTGAGTCAAATTCCGACCAAAGAGTTTACAAACCGAGAAGCGAAGAAGATATTACAATACTAGCGCAAGCTGTTAAGAATGCCATTGGTTTTGCTCAAGAACGAAACGATAGCGTTTATGTTGCTTCCATGCAGTTTGACCGCAGTTATTGGCAAGAAGAACGCAGCCAAATGGAGCAGGATAATTTCATGGATTTTTTGAGCAAGATGCTTTTGTACGGCACAATAGTTTTGATTGTGATACTTGGTTTTATATTCCTCAGAAAAGTTGCAATCAGTTTGATAGATGCAATGAATCCGCCTGTTCCTCGCTACAAGGAAATTTCCATTGAGTCTGAGACGGAGGATATTCCCGAACCTGTTCGCAAGCAAAACGAGCTTATAGACAAGCTTGAAGCCTGGGCTACCGCCAACCCGGAAAACGCCGCTAACCTGCTAAAACTATGGCTCGCAGAAGGCGCAGAAACCCATAGCACCAGCAGTAAAAAGAAGAAGTAATCATACCCAACTGGAACTGACTGTCGGGGCTACTATATACCCACCTTCTTCGCCCGCACCCGGACCTAGTTCCAAAATGCAGTCTGCATGATTTCTGAACATTTTGTTATGCTCAATGGCAATAACCGTGTGCCCTTTTTGCGTTAAACCTTTTAGCAAATCCATAAGCAAAACAGTATCTTTAAGAGAAAGGCCTCTTGCAGGTTCATCGAGCAGGTAAAGCGTGCGGGGATGTTTGGCTTTTGCCAAATCTTGTGCAAGCCTTAGGCGTTGCAGTTCGCCACCGCTTAAATGTGTTGTAGGTTGACCAAGCCGCAGATAATGCAAACCGGTTTCTGCAAGAGGTTTCAATTTGGAAGTTAAATTTTCAAAATTTGCAAAAACTTCCAAAGCCTTTGAAACGGATAAATCTAAAACATCA
>JAITUM010000075.1 GCA_031286305.1 Candidatus Fibrimonadaceae bacterium
ACATGCCAAAGGTATGGTCAAACGATGACCTGGGTAAGGCTCGCCTTACCCCTACGGGTGCGGATACAAATTTTCATTGAACATTTGGAATAAATACGGTATTTATCGGGTTTGTTGTGTGGTGCCTGTAGGGGCAAGGCGATGCCTTGCCCAGCGACAACGATTAGGTAAATTTAGATGCGTTTGCCCTGGGAAGCAGCCTGGGGTAGCGGCTTTTTTGGGCAAAAATTTTCTAGTTTAACTTGAAGTTTTACACACTTTTAACCCCATGGAGTAAAAAAATGGAAGAAGTAATCTTTTTCGAAAGAAAAAAAATCAGGAAAAATATAACTGTTTCCAGCGAACGGCTTATTATGGAATGGAAATTCTTAACTAATGATATACGGACAACTGTACTTGTGAAGAGTATAGATAGCTTCCATGTAGTAGATATGTTGAAAACTGGTATATTGCTAATAATTTTTAGCGTATTTTCATTCATTGCATGGTTAGTTATTCTTGAAAAACAAGGATGGAATGAATTAGCGATTATAATATCTTTTTTTCTGTTTGTCATATCTTTAATTGTAGGAGTGTTATATTTAACCTCACAAAGATTTACATTAGTAGTTTCTGCTAAAAGCGGCAAAATCAAGTTTCAACCTACAATTTTTGGAGGTACTGAAGAAATAATTGGAGCTCTTACAAAAGCTGTTTTGTACAAACCTGAAGCTACATCCTCAACTCCGAATTAATACCCGTTGGGATTCCTCCTGACGAATGGCAGTAACAACTTGTATGCCCGATAGCTACAAAAACATGTATAACCACAACTCGCTTCGCGAGTTTGCGCTGATTATTCAGTCGGCTTATAAACCGTTTAAGGTGGACGAGTTTTTAAAATCGACAATGGACGAAAATTGGGACAGCTTGGAGTTGAAAGCCAGGTGGCTGCAAATCGCTACGAATATGGGAAAATATCTGCCGGCGGACTATAAAAAGGCGATTGGCATTCTTGACAAAATAGCCGCCAAACAATCTGAAATGTTCGCCATTCTCTTCCCTTGTTTTGTTGAGGTTTATGGGCAAGATGAGGAAAATTGGGATTTATCGATAAATGCTTTGGAAAGATACACCGTGTACTCCTCTTCGGAATTTGCGGTCCGACCATTTATTATTAAAAATAAAAAGCGTATGATGGCAAAGATGTATGAGTGGTCAAAACATGAAAACGAGCACGTGCGGCGGCTTGCTAGCGAAGGCTGCCGCCCCGCTTTACCATGGGGGCAGGCATTGGTTAAATTCAAAAAAGATCCTGCGCCTATTTTGCCGATATTGGAGAAGTTAAAAACCGATCCGTCGCTGTATGTGCGAAAAAGCGTTGCCAATAATCTGAATGACATTTCCAAAACACATCCTGATTTAGTTGCAAAACTTGCAAAAAAATGGTACGGGAAAAACGAATACACCAATTGGATAGTAAAGCATGGATGCCGGACATTGCTCAAAAAGGCGAATCCTGAAGTGATGGCAATTTTTGGATTTGACGATGTCAATTCTGTAGAAGTCAACGACTTTGCTTTAGAAACAACGTCGGTTTCATTTGGCGGGGATATTATGTTTTCGTTTGCGGTTTCGGTAAAGGAAGCGGCAAAAGTAAGATTGGAATATGGGATTGATTACGTGAAAGCAAATGGAAAAAGAAATAGAAAAATTTTCCAAATTTCAGAAATTTCACTGAAGGCAAACGAGAAGAAATTTTACACGAAAAAACATTCTCTTGCTGAAATAACCACAAGAAAACATTATCCGGGCTTGCATTCGATTGCTCTTGTTGTCAATGGTGCGGAGCGTGGGAAGTTGGATTTTGAATTGGATTCTCCGCGCCCATTAACAGAAGAGACAAACGCAATTTCTGTGTGGGATATTTGAGGTTGTTCCGCTTTGGAAGTGGTTGTTGGGTGGGCGAAAATTGTAAATTACACATTGAGTCAAATAAAGTGGTTCCGTATGAAAAAAGTTAGCAATTACAAACAATGGCTAACTGACCTGAAAAGTCGAATTCGCCAAAGCCAGATAAAGGCCGCCGTAAAGGTGAATACCGAGCTTTTGCGGCTGTATTGGGATTTGGGTCAAGATATTGTTGCCCGGCAGATGGAAACAGCCTGGGGTAGCGGCTTTTTTGAGGAGTTGAGGAGGTGAACCGCTAATCAAACCATTCAAACACATTATTTTTATTAATAACTTTGATTTCCTTTGATTTGTAAGTTTCAACAAAAGAATTTGCTCCTCTGGCAAGTTTTCCAGAATTGTATTTGAACTCGAAAGGGGCAAGCTCGCCATTTAATTCTTCTATTAAATCAATTTCGCTTCCCGAATGCGTACGCCAAAAGTAGGAATTCGGTTTTAAACCACGATGCTCGTTGAATTTTCTGCGCTCAGATACCAAATAATTCTCCCAAAGAGCACCCACATCTTTCCGGTTTTCCAAAGACAAAAAATTATTTGTAAGAGCGTTTAAAATTCCATTGTCATAAAAATAATACTTGTTCATTTTTTTTATTTCATCTCTGCGATTTTTGACAAAAGGCGCTAACTTAAAAATCACAAAAGCCTGCTCAAGCAGAGAAAAATAACTAAGAACAGTTTTTCTGTCTATTTGAATTGATGTGGCAATTTCGTTTGGTGAAACTTCACTGCCCA
This sequence comes from Candidatus Fibrimonadaceae bacterium, assembly GCA_031286305.1. GTDB lineage: Bacteria > Fibrobacterota > Fibrobacteria > Fibrobacterales > Fibrobacteraceae > Fibrimonas. The sequence goes on from JAITUM010000075.1 coordinate 2,683, forward strand.
CCTGTAAAGCTAATGCCTTCAAAATTTTCATAAGCAAATCGGGATTTTTTATTCTGTTATAATTAAGTACATCTCTGTACAGATAGCTCGTAGCGAGCAAACGTAGCTTTTCGAGTTTTTCCTCATTGTTTTTTGTGATTGTAATTTCCGGATAAGAGCCATATATAAGCGAATTTTCAATATTTTCAATTGCGGCGGCATTTCCAAAATTATGCTTTATTTCTTCAAAAGATATTGGCGGTAAAAAAAAGTCGAATTTCCTGCCGGTTAAAGGCTCGCTAACCTCATTTGCAAGCTCAAAGGATGAAGAGCCTGTGGCTATAATGTTGAGTTCCGGATACGCATCTATTAGAATTTTTATGGCTTTACCAATATTTGAAACTGATTGAGCTTCGTCTAGAACTATAATTTCATTCCCGGAAAAATAGTTGAACATTCTGCTGGAATTCATGCTCGAAAGAGCTTCGCTAACAAGATTCTCTTCGCAATTAAAGTAACCTCTCAAGGAATTGTACTTTTTAAGTATTTCTTTTGCCAAAGTTGTTTTGCCAACTTGTCTAGGCCCATAAATCACAAGAACTTTGCCCTTGTGCAATTTGGCTTCAATTTTAGCCTGAAATAAGCGTTTTATATTTTCCATAGATAAAATATAGAAAATTCGGGAATGAATTCCCAAATTTTAATAGAAAAATGGGAATTCATTCCTGTTTTTGACGGTTTTTCGGGCAGTGTTGGGAAATTTTCTATATTGGTAGGCAAAATGATATTACTAAAAGCAATTTTTGAAGATTTAGCTGAAATATTGGCTTTGCAGAAATTGGCGTATTTGAGTGAGGCAAAATTGCATAATAATTATTCCATTAAGCCGCTCTTGCAAACATTAGATGAATTGGAAAAAGAATTTGAAAAAAACATTTGAATTGTTTACCAGCAGCAAATGAAGAAATAGGTTATGGCTGCGTGATTTGCTTAACAGATTCTCCGCGCCCCTTAACAGAAGAGGCAAACGCAATTTTTGTTTGGGTTGTTTGATGGCATTTTCATTCAACAGACTGAACAAAATTACTATATTCTTATTCAATAGATTGAACAAAATGAGGTTTTTGTGGATAAAAGCATTTTAAAAACAGTGATTGCCGATAATATGGCAAGTATCCTTGACTACAAGGTTGTTTCTAGGGATTTTCACTTTGAAAAATTCGGGAATTATGTTTTTGTTGGTATGCGAAGGGCGGGGAAATCTTATTTGCTCTACCAACGAATGCAGGAGTTGCTTGCAAAAGGTGCAAAATTGCAAGAAATGCTGTATATAAATTTTGAAGACGAACGTTTGTCCGGCATGAACTCCGGCGATTTGAATTTGTTGCTGGAAACGCATTTGGAAATGTATGGAGTTAGGCCTATTTTATTTTTGGATGAAATACAAAACATAAAAGGATGGGAAAAATTTGCACGAAGGCTCGCAGATACAAAGCATCGTGTTTATATCACAGGCAGCAATGCGAAAATGTTGAGCAAAGATATTCAATCAACGCTTGGTGGCAGATATATTGCCATTGATGTTTATCCATATAATTTCAAAGAATATTTAAATGCCTGCAATATAAGCTTTTCCGCTCAGCATATTTATTCTACGCAGGGCAAAGCTCGCATATTAAGGAAATTCAACGATTATTTTTCATTTGGCGGTTTGCCTGAGAGCTTAATATTTTCTTCAAAAAGAGATTATTTAACCGGCATATTTCAGAAAATATATTTGGGAGACATAGCAGCGAGGCATTCAATAGATAATTTATTTGCGCTTCGCATTTTGTTTAAAAAACTGGCAGAAAGCCTTAAGCAGCCTGTGTCTTACAATAGAATTACAAATATAATATCTTCGGTGGGAACAAAAATAAGCACGAATACGGTAATCAATTATATTGAACATGCTAAAGATGCGTGGCTGATTATTCCAGTGCAAAATATTGCCGGAAAAATTGTTGAAAAAACAAGCAAGCCAAAATACTATTACACTGATAACGGCATATTAAATCTTTTTTTGTTGGATGGAACAACATCTTTGTTTGAGAATTTAGTGGCGGTTAATTTGCTTAGAAAATATGGTTGCAATGATTCTGTATTTTTTTACAATAAAGATATTGAAGTTGATTTTTACATACCGGAAACTGCAACCGCCATTCAGGCATGTTACAGTTTGGATGATGCCAGCGGCACTTTCGATAGAGAGGTAAACGCTTTATTGAAAGTATCAAAAATTTTGGAATGCAAAAAGCTGCTGATTATCACTAGTGATACAGAGAAGACTTTGAAGATAAGCAATAAAAAAATTGAGATTGTTCCGCTTTGGAAGTGGTTGTTGGGTGGTTGAAAATTGTAAATTACACATTGAGTCAAATAAAGTGGTTCCGTATGAAAAAAGATAGCAATTACAAACAATGGCTAACTGACCTGAAAAGTCGAATTCGCCAAAGTCAGATAAAGGCTGCCGTAAAGGTGAATACCGAGCTTTTGCGGCTGTATTGGGATTTGGGTCAAGATATTGTTGCCCGGCAGATGGAAACAGCCTGGGGTAGCGGCTTTTTTGAGCAGTTGAGCAAGGATTTAAGAAGCGAATTTCCGGATATGCAGGGGTTTTCTTCAACAAACTTGAAATACTGTAAGCGATTTTATCTGTTCTATGCACAAGACAATTCAATTCGTCACCAAGCTGGTGACGAAATTTCGTGCCAAGTTGCTGCAAAATTGCAAGTCGTTGGAAACAAAGGAGATACAATTCGTCAGCAAGTTGCTGACGAATTAGAAAACCACCCAATTTTTCAAATTCCTTGGTTTCACCATGTACAAATTTTCGCCAAATGCAAATCCGTAAAAGAAGCTCTTTTTTACGTCCAAAAAACCATTGAAAACGGGTGGAGCCGTGCTGTTTTGATGAATTTTATGGAAACTGACCTGTTTTTGGCGCAGGGAAAAGCGCAAACTAACTTCTCCCGCTTGCTGCCAGAACCGCAAAGCGACCTTGCTAACCAAATTTTGAAAGACCCCTATAATTTCGATTTTCTTACGCTTGCCGAAAATTACAAGGAAAAAGAACTCGAAGACGCGCTAATTGACAATATCACAAAGTTTTTATTGGAGCTTGGGCAGGGTTTCGCTTATGTTGGCAAGCAGGTTCCGGTAAAAATTGGCAAAAAAGAGCGGTTTATAGATTTGCTTTTTTATCACCTGGAGCTACGTTGCTTTGTGGTGATAGAATTGAAAGCCGCCGATTTTGAAGCCGAGCATGTTGGGAAAATCGGTCTATATATTTCGGCAATCAACCATCAAAGAAAAAAGGAAACCGACAATCCAACAATAGGGATAATTGTTTGCAAAACAAAAGATCACGTTGAAGTGCAGTATTCTTTGGAAGTTATGAATCAGCCTATTGGCGTTTCGGAATACCAACTTGCTAAATTGCTGCCGGATAATTTGAAAAGCAGTTTGCCGAGCATTGAGGAGTTGGAAGAGGAATTGAGGAGAATGGATGTTTGATGCGAAGAGAAAAAACATGGCGCTAAAATCTATGCTGATTTGGGCAACGATTATTCCGCTTGCAATTTTGAACGGAGGACTGCGAGAAGGTTTTCTTGAGCCGCACCTCGGTTCAAAATATGCACAGCCTCTTAGTTGTGTAATTTTATGCGTTTTGATTTTTATTATTGCGTTTATTTTTATTCCGCGATTAGGAAAAGGAGTGAGCAAAATATATCTCAAAATTGGTCTGTTGTGGGTTTTGGCTACTGTTATATTTGAAACCGCTTTGGGATTTTTAATGGGGAACACGCTCAATGAAATACTAAGCGCATATAATATTATGACTGGGAATTTATGGTTGCTTGTCGTTGTATTTACCGGATTTGCTCCGATAATTGCTGCGAAAATTAAGCGTATTATATGAGGAAAAACCTTAGCTTATGCAAATTAATAGAAAGCAAATAATCATCCCCCTTATTCTTCTTGCCAACATAAATTCAGTTATGGCAAATGATTTTTTTATAGGTTTGAAGTTTTTTGGTTTAAGCATTCACCCGTTTGAAGTGTATAATTCACATATTATGCCAAGAAAGCTTGATAAAGGTGGGACATTCGTGCTGAATCTTGGCGCATCGCTGAACGGTGAATATTTTATTTACAAAGACATATTTTCCGCAAAACTTATACAGGGATTATACTCGGATTGCGCCGGAAAATTAGGCGGATTTAGCCATATAGGATTAAGGGGGAAAATTTTTAAGCATGAGAAACATTCGGTCTATGGAGGGATGGGGCCTACGCTAATTTACAGGAAAAATTGGTATTCCCTAGATGGGTATGATGATACTTTTAGCTTTTTTAAGGGAGACCCAAATGATACTTGGCAATATGGATTTATTTGGTATGGTGGCGAATTTGAATACAATTATGCCATAAATGACAACTTCTCGTTTTCGGTATCATTTGTCCCCGGCTTTCCCGATTTGGCAAACTTATCTGCAGGGCTTAGGTATAGGTTGTAGATTTGTAAGTTTCAACAAAACAGAGCGCGGGATGACTAAAGGGTAATATAGAAAATTGATTTGCCTTCTTATTTTGCTCTGCAATTATATGAAGAACCGCCTAGAGTTATTTCAAAATTGGAGGGGAGAATAAAAACACCGTCCGTTCTTTTTGGTTGCGGAACTTGGGTAGAGCATTCTTGGTTAGAAAGTTCGTTGTGTAATGCTGAAATTTTATCTTGTAAAAGCTGGTTAGAGCGTTGGAAGCTATATCGCTCTTGCTGAAATTGATTTTTTAGCCTTTCTAATTCCATTTGTTTATTTTGCAAATCAGAAATAACAGTTTTAGCGGTTGCTATTTGCTCGTTCGCTTTATTTGCTGTTTTTCTTTGCCTGTGAATGCCTATACCGGTAGCTAAAACAAAACCTAAAGCAAAGATAAGTAAATACTTAGGATTAAACATTATTTTCCTTTTTTGAAAAACACCAGCAACCGGCATTAGGGTGATGACAAGAATAAAAGAGAGTTTTTTTCATGCCTATAATATAGTAATCAACGATTTACTCCATGTTTGAGAGTAGGGAGTGGGGATTACTCACCTTTGGCGACTCAACAGCGAAATGTGAAGCGGTAAGGGTGCTGGAAGTTCGCAAAAAGCGTTGTTTTTTAGCTGATTTAGCCGTTATTTTTAAATAAACCCACTCCCAAGCGAAGAAATCAGAGTTAATCATTGCTTACTATACATTATTTTTTCATTAAAATGGCAAGGTGCTTCACCCTGGAGGTCGAGGGTTTACTTTTCTATATTACTATAAATGATGCTGTAGCTGGAGGTTGCAATGCGGAATGTCATAATTAATCATCTCGATTTATGTGTCGGTTGCAACCGTTGTATCAGAGTTTGTCCTATAGATGAAGCAAATGTTGCTTGGGTTGAGCCAAATGGTAAGGTTAAAGTTCGGGTAGATAATGACAAGTGCATTGCCTGCGGTTTGTGCTTAACTGTTTGCCATCATCATTCAAGGAATTACCAAGATGATACGGAAAGCTTTTTCAATGATTTGAAAATCGGAACACAAATAAGCGTGTTTGCCGCACCTGCTATAAGAACTAATTTTCACGACTATGGTCAACTCCTAAGCCTGTTGCGCTCAATGGGAGTAAAAAAAATATACGATGTTTCGCTGGGAGCGGATATTTGCACATGGGCGCATATTCGCTATATTCAGAAAAACGGACCAAAACCCATTATCTCACAACCCTGCCCCGCAATTGTGAATTATATTTTAACACACAAAAACGAGCTTTTAAAACACCTGTCTCCCATACACTCGCCCATGCTTTGCACAGCGATATTTATGCAAAAATATGAGAAGGTTGAAACAAAAATTGCCGCTCTATCTCCGTGCGTAGCAAAAAATTATGAATTTAATGCCTCGGGTTATGTTGATTACAATGTGACTTTCAAAAAAATACAAGAATACCTTAAACACAATCGCATATCAATGCCAATGAGCTCAAGCGGATTTGATAACTACGAAGCTGGTCTAGGTTCTCTTTATCCCATGCCGGGCGGTCTAAAGGAATGCGTTGAGCACTATATTGGAAAATCGCTTCGCATAGATAAATCAGAAGGTGTTGATATTGTGTATAAGGCGCTTGATGAATACGCAAAACAGCCGGTATCAAAACTCCCAGTGGTGTTTGATGTGCTGAACTGTCTTGAAGGCTGCAATGTAGGGACAGGTTGCGAAGAACATACGGATATTTTTGAGATAAATTCAAAAATGGATGCTTTGCGACAGGCGGCAATTAAGGAAGATAATGTAGCTTATATGGATGAGCTATTCAAAAAATTTGACGAAACTTTGCGACTCGAAGATTTTATAAGATATTATACTCCTACTCCCGCACGAGCCACTCATGTAACTCAGCAAGATATAGACGCTGCCTGGACCTCGCTCAGCAAGTCTACCGAAGTTGAAAAAAATTTCAGCTGTGGTGCTTGCGGTTGCAATACTTGCCTTGAAATGGCTATAAGAGTGGCAAAAGGAGTTACCGTTCCTGCAAGCTGCCCGGAAAAAGTGCAAAAAGATTCTGACAAAGAACATGCAGAAGCAAAAGTCTTTTTAGATAATTTCCTAAAAAGCTCAGAAGCCGTTGTGAACGAAACCAACAGCATAGGTTGCATGATAAAAGATATCAATGAAAAAATGAGTGAAGTGACTGATGCCATTTATTCGTATAATCAGATGATAACCGATATTGAGCGCATATCTGAAAAGGTTAGCATAATTTCTCTCAATGCCTCTGTGGAAGCGGCAAAAGCCGGAAGGCACGGGCTTGCTTTTGATGTGGTTGCCAAGGAGATAAGAAATCTCGCTCAAAGTTCGGCAGATTCTGCGTCGAGAACAAAAGTGGCATCGTAAAAAGCGAACAGTGCAATGGAAATGGTGAATAAATCGGTGCGGCAAATAAACGAAAGAGTACATTCATCTAACGAAATCATAACAGAAATTTCAGATAACACAAAAAAAATGTTGCATGAACAGGGTAAGGAATTTTTAGTGGAGAATAAACCAAGTCCTTTAGCGACGTTTATCCGCCCCGCAAAGCCCCATAGACGCGACCACAGAAGGATCAT
>JAITUM010000089.1 GCA_031286305.1 Candidatus Fibrimonadaceae bacterium
AAATCGGGGCGTTGCGGGGTGTCCCCGCATTGGGGGGAGCGTAAAACGCCGTCGCCACCGTAGGGGCAGTACCTATGTGTCTGCCCCTTTGCCACGTAAGGCGGTTGCAGCGAGGGGGACAGCCCCCATATTTAAAAATAAGATGCAAATCAGAGTTAATCTTAATTACTATAGTAATCAATGATTAAGTCGTTGTTTGGGATTGGGGACTAGGGATTGGGGATTAGATTTTGCAGAAACCGCTGTTTTTAAGCAAATTTAGCCGTTTTTTCTGAGCCAATCTAATCCCTAATCCCCAATCCCTAATCCCAAGCTAGTAAATCAGCAGTATTTACTATATTCTCACATAATGCTAAACAATAAGAATATCATTATTGATTTTAAGGCGATTTCTCCTAAAGATGGAGACTTATTCGGGGGGAGAAATCCTCTTGAAGTTGCGCGGTCGCTTGAAAAAGCCGGGGTGCTTGGCTTGTCGGTAGTGACCGAGGCACAAAACTTTGGCGGCTCGCTTAAGTTTTTGCGCGATATTTGCAATATAGTAAGTTTGCCCGTTCTTAGAAAAGATTTCATTAAAACAGAAAAAGACTTGCAAGACACAGTCGATTGCGGTGCGCAATCAGTTCTTTTAATTGTTGCAACAGTTCCTGACATTGAAAAACTCTACGCCAAATCGCTTGAGCTCAAACTTATCCCTGTTGTTGAAGTTCATTCGCAAAGCGAAATGGAAATAGCCAAGAAACTCGGCGCAAAAGTAATTGGCATTAACAATAAAGACATCACAAATTTGGAAAAAGACAGCGGCACGGTTGAAAAAACCGTCGAATTAATAAAATCGGCTCCCCCGAATGCTTTCGTAATAAGTGAAAGCGGCATTAAAAATCGCGATGACGCTCAGCGTGCAATTGACAGCGGTGCAGGCGCCGTGTTGGTTGGAACGGCATTTTGGAAAGGGGAGTTTGTGGTTTAGTTGTAGCAAGCTTGAAGGTGAGGCTTTGGGCGAGGCTCGTGGCGAGGAATGAGTTTTACTAAGTTACATACTATGCGTAAGTTCTTTTTTTGTTTGTTTTTGATTACTGCGCTTTTTTCTTGCGGAAGACATGATATATTCCGTAATGATGAAGCGAGAATAGCAGTGGCTTTGCAAGAAGCCTTGTTTTTGGGCAGCCAAACGGCTGCTATCAAGCTGGGAGATTCTTCTTGCGAAATAAATGTAGCCAATAAAGAGGGGTGCGTTACGGGTTATTTAGGGAACAAACTGGTGGAAATTCTTTTGCCGGACACTGTTGAGCGGGTTTTGACCAGCATAAGCAAAATCACAGTCGCTCTAAAACCATATACGTCATATCTGCCGACTCTTCCTGATCTTAGCCACTACGGAGACTCCATAAAAGTTGCCTTGAACAGGGGAGCAGAGCAGGCAGCTCCAGCTTCCATTGGAGTATTCAAAGAGGCTATTTTCGGACTATCCTTCAGCGATGCAAAAGGGATTTTACTGGGAAGCTCGAACGAAGCCACAAGTTATTTGCATACAACGACTTACAGCGGTCTGCAAAGTGCTTTTGCGCCCATTATAAGAGAACCTCTTGAGTTACTAAAACCCGATAAATACTGGGGTTTCATAGCTTCCGGTTACAATGCTCTTGCAGCGGCTCATTTGCAGGTTAGCAGTATTGGTTTCAGTCTTGAGCCTTTACCTTATGACCACTTGCCAACAAATATTTCCGAATATTTATCGAACTATGCAACCGAATGGGCTTTGGATGGTTTGTTTAAAATGGTTGGTCAGCAAGAAGAAAAGCTTAGGGAAGACCCTTTAAAGGCGGTCAGAGAGGCAGGGAGCCTGATAACCGATGATGTTGGGGACTTGCTGAACGACGTGTTTGGAAAAGCAAAACACGGGTTGTATTAGCCAACCAAATATGAGCTTGCGGCGATTCCGTGGGCGCCTAGCGATAATATTTTAGAAACATCTTCGGGAAGCACGCCTCCTATGACTATTATCGGAATGCTTAAATGCAAATCGGCAACCTTTTTTACCCCGTTTTCGCCTAGAATTTCGCTCAAATTTTCCTTTGTTTGGGTTGCGCGCCATGGCCCCAGCCCTATATAATTGCAACCTTCGGCTTCTCTTTGTTTTGCCTGTTCGGGCGTATTTGCCGTACCGCCTATTATGGCATCCTTTCCGAGCAGCTTGCGGGTTTCTGCAACGGAACAGTCTTTTAAGCCCAAATGAACGCCATTCGCTCCGCTTTCCAGGCAAATTTGTGGAGAATCGTTGATTATTATGATTTTATTCTGAGCTAACTTTACGGCTTCTTTTGCAACTTGTAGCTTTTCTTGCTCCGTTCCTTTTTTTTGCCTAAGCTGAATCCAGTCTGCTCCTGCATTTAAAAGCCGCCGAACCTGCTCAATATGGCTGAGCGGCGAGCCGTCCCATGTTAAGCAATGAAGTTTGGAAATCACCATAAAACACCTAATTTACCGCTACCATTTTCAAAAAATCTCTGCATTGACTTTTTGGATTCGCTAATAGCTTTCTCTAAGTCCTTATGCTTTGCGAAGTTAGCAAGAATTAATGCAGAAAGAGTGCAGCCACTGCCGTGCCTTTCTTCGCCTATGCGTTTGGATGTGAATTTTACAGGAGTAGGGGAGTTGGGTAAAAATAGCAGGTCTTCGCTTTTTTTGGAATCCAAGGAGTGCCCGCCTTTTACCAAGACAGCGGTTTTAGCCGAGCCTTTGGTTATGCCTAAAAATTCAGCCTCCGGCAAATTTGGCGTCACTAGATTTGCATAACCCAATAGTTTTTGCCAAGTTACAGCGTTCTGCTTATAAAATTCAAATCCGGAGCTTGCTTTCAGAATCGGGTCCCAGATTATAAAGATATCGGGATATTTCTTGCGTAGCCATTTGAAAATTTTTTCCAAAGTTTCCGTTTCCACAAGCCCTATTTTTGCATAGCTAAAACTCCTAACTTCAGAAAGTATCTGGAGTTGCGACTTTATTTGCTCCCAAGGCAGCCAGTTTGGTTTTTCAAAAAAGTTTTCATTTTGTTTTGTAAAAGCAGTGCAAACTGCCTGTCCATAAACCTTGCAATGTTCAAAAGCTTTTATATCCGCCAAAACCCCCGCCCCCGCACTAGGGTCAAAACCCGCAATGCTAAGAATAGGATCTGGAAATACTCTAGTTAACATAATAGCTATTATCGGCGAAAAGGTTAATTATAATAGCCATACCCTAACCCTCAAGCCCGCGGATTAGTTTGGTGAATATCTGCTTAAGTTTTGAGCGCAACTCAACGTTTTCATTCTCCAAAGCTTTGAGCTTCGTTGTAAGGTCAAGCCTAAAATTAGATGACTCTTCGTTGTTTTTTTCCAACTGGTCAATCTGCGAACGAAGTTTGTTAGCTTTTTCTGTTGTAGCCTTAAGTATCGCCTTAATGCCGGATTCTTCGTCAAGCAATTCTTCATAGCTTTTTTCTAACTGTTTGACCTGCAATTGAAATTCAGAGTTTTCGTCTGCCATAAACTTGAAGGTATCTATTTCTATTTCGTTTTTCATCTTAGCTATGCTAAAAGCATCAAGCATCTCAGGAATCTCCTTTGCAACAAGCCAATCTGCAGTTTCTGCTTTTCGCACGAGTGAATCATCATTCAGCCCTTTTTGCAAAAGTTCATCTATATTGAAAGGCCCATGTTGCTGCCCATCAACTCTCATGTACCAGGTATCCATACTCTCCATATTCTCCTTCCCTATGTATTGTCTATTCCATACACCAAAAAGTCTATTTCTTCTTGCTTTTTTCCTGCCTTCTGGAAAACACGCGCGAATTCCGCCTTAACTGCTGCATCAGAAAGTTTTCCATCTGTCTTTTCGCTATTTTCCTTTAGCTTAAGATTAATCATCTCTTGCACCTTTGCGTTATCTATACCACTTCTACTTACTGCCATAATAACCTCATGAGCCCGCCTGAGCAGTTAGTGGATAACGTTCTATATAAAGTCTAGCAAGTTCAAAAACATCAGCGGATATTACAACTTCACCCTTAGTGGATTTCTCTGCATGGCAAATAGCTAAAACAGCATTAACTATCTTTTGGTTGGTGACTTTCGGTTCTTTTTCAAGTAACTTTTCTGCACTTAATCTGCGCAAAAGACCAATTCTTTCTCTTGGTATCCATAAAATATTTCCATATCCATCTGAATTACCCATCACATTTATTATTCCAATATGTTCTAGGCTGTCAATAATAAGGGCTTTATTTTCTTTTTCATTAATTATTGCAATTCTCTTTAATGTATCGTCTTGTTGTTTGTCATCAAAAAATACTAATATGTTCTTTGCCAAAAGCCTCATGTCTTGTGGTATGCTTGAAAAAGGCATTGATGCAATTCTATTTTTCATACATTGAAGTAGAATATAGAAAAGTGTTAGGGGGAGTTCCCCCTCGCTGCAACCGCCTACGTGGCAAAGTGGCGTAACCCGTTGCGCATGGGGCGTATGCAATACGCCCCTACGACGACGACGGCGTTTTCCGCTACCCCCGATTTTGGGCACCGTTGTGGATGTTTTTTTGCAATACCCATAACGCTCTACATTTCGCTGGTAAACATGCCAAAGGTATGGTCAAACGATGACCTGGGTAAGGCTCGCCTTATCCCTACGGGTGCGGATACAAATTTTCATTGAACATTTGGAATAAATACGGTATTTATCGGGTTTGTTGTGCGGTGCCTGTAGGGGCAAGGCGATGCCTTGCCCAGCGACAACGATTAGG
>JAITUM010000269.1 GCA_031286305.1 Candidatus Fibrimonadaceae bacterium
TCTTCGCTCCATTTTCGAGCAATGGCTTCGCGCACCATGAAAATCCTGTTTGCACTGCCTGCGCCTATTTCTTTTTCCAGCTCCTCATCGCTCAAATCTTTGAAAAGATAATCTTTGCCATCTGCGCCAAAGCCTCCACGTCCGGTTTCCAGTGAGCGAAGTGCTTTTTGGAAAGACTGCTTGAAGCTACGCCCTATGGCCATGGCTTCGCCAACGGATGTCATTTGGGTTCCGAGTTTATCGCTTGTGCCAGTGAATTTTTCAAAGGCAAAGCGAGGAATTTTGGTTGCAATATAGTCTATAGAAGGTTCTACGCTAGCCTTTGTTTGCTTGGTTATGTCGCTTGTGATTTCGTCGAGGGTGTATCCAACTGCTAATTTTGCAGCAATTTTGGCTATGGGATAACCGGTTGCCTTTGATGCCAAGGCAGAAGACCTTGAAACTCTGGGGTTCATTTCAATTACAACTATGCGACCATCGTCCGGATTAACTGCAAACTGCACATTTGAGCCGCCACCGCTAACCCCAATTTCTCGCATAACCGCTATGCCCGCATCGCGGAGATTTTGGTATTCGGGGCCTGTGAGCGTGAGAGCCGGAGCCACGGTGATTGAGTCTCCGGTGTGGACTCCCATTGGGTCTATATTTTCAATAGAGCAGACTATAATGCAGTTATCTTTGGAATCTCGCATTATTTCAAGTTCATATTCTTTCCATCCTTCAATGGATTCTTCAATGAGCAATTCTTTGGTTGGTGAGTAGTAAAGACCTCTTTCGCATATTGCTTTGAATTCCTCTTCGTTGCGGGCAATTCCACCGCCTGTGCCTCCAAGTGTGAAACCCGGGCGTATGACCATTGGCCATGTGTTCAAGCTTTCTTTTATGCGGCAAGCTTCTTCGTAGGAGTGGGCTGTTGCGCTTCTTGGCATTTCCAATCCTATGGATTTCATAGCTTCTTTGAACAGCCCTCGGTCTTCCGCTTTGCGAATTACCTCCGGGTTTGCTCCCAGCATTTCTACGCCGTAAAAGTCCAGCACTCCGGAATCGGCAAGCTCCATAGCAAGGTTCAGGGCGGTTTGCCCTCCTAGCGTTGGGAGTAGCGAGTCGGGGCGTTCTCGTCGGATAATTTCCGTTAAGGCTGCTTTGGTTAGTGGCTCTATGTAGGTCCTATCTGCAAAATCAGGGTCTGTCATGATGGTAGCCGGGTTGGAATTTACCAACACCAACTCATAACCTTCTGCTTTTAGCGATTTACAGGCCTGCACACCTGAGTAGTCAAATTCACATGCTTGCCCAATGATTATAGGGCCGGAGCCTATTAGGAGAATTTTACGAATATCATTACGTTTTGGCATACGGCGGTAATGTAGAAAAAAATGGGCCCACCAGGACTTGAACCTGGGACCAACGGATTATGAGTCCGTTGCTCTAACCAACTGAGCTATAGGCCCGTAGAACCTAAAAGTAGTAAATAATTTTTGGCCGTATCCGTCCAAGACACTTTAAGAGAACAGGCATTGCTGACGAACTTGGACCACAACCTCTTTTTTTCGCGGAAAATAGATTCGGCAATTAGCACTTGTTCCAAAATCAAATCCGGAGAGGTACTTTCCGAAACAAAAGAATTAGCCCTTGTGCTTGAATCCTCCACCTCCAAGCTAGGCTCATAAGGAACCGAATATAAAAACGGCTTTTGTGAACGCTTGTTAGAAATGGATATAGCGCCTGCAGCGGAGGCTTTCAAAAAAAGCGACAAAGAAGGATCACTCGAACCTATTGAGAAAAGTGTATCCGAAGCGGCAAGCCTCTGGTACAAGCTCTCATCACTTTCGTCTAAGGGAAGAAGCGCCATTTTATGCGGGTGTTTTTCTTGTATAGCTGCAAAATAAGAATAGTTTTCATTGTCTTCTGATATGCCTATTGCGAGCTGCAGGTCGAGGTTCAACAAGTTTGCCAGAATGGTGGATATAATCTGCGCCGAGCTACCTGAGTAAGCATCCAAATGCGAATACATCAGCAAACTGGAATCTTGCTCAAGCCCAAACTCTGCCCTCAAGGCTTCTTTTTTTTGTTGCTTAAACAACAATTCACCCTTGGAGGGGAGGCTCCAACTCGCGTAATCTATGCCGCTTTGAATGCTGAAGAGCTTCCGCTTCTGGCTCTCCAAAAAACCTCTCATCCCGCCCTGCAAGTCTGAGGAAAGCAAGTAGAACAAGTAGCTGGAAGAGGTGAATACCACCTTGTCTGAGTAAAGTATCGCTGCCTTTAACATGCTCACCTTGCCCCAGAATTCGTAACCATCAATATCGAAACCCTCCGGTGGAAGCCCTATCAGAGGTATATCGTCCGGGCCGCAATGATAATCAAAGCATATATTGTGCGTGGTTAACACAACCGGAATGTTCCCAAAACAGTCCTTATACACTGTCTTGGTTAGGGCACCGGCAATGCCGCCCCATTCGTGAACATGAATAGCATTAGGCTTAAAATTCGTTTCCAAGCAGTAATTTAGAGCCGCAGATGCAAGAAAGGCAAAACGCACGTGGTTATCGCTATAAGACTTCTCTCCAGGGTCGCCATATATGCCGTCTCTGCCAAAATAATCCTCGTATTGTATAAACAGGTCATCTTCGTATTTAATGCTTCTTAGGGTGGAATACTCCCTGTTTCCAAGCTTTTCAACAAAGTTCCGCTCTAGCCTGGCACTGTTTTCACTTGTCAATTTGGAGAAATATGGCGAGAAGCCCAGCACCTTAGCTCCCCAGTTGCGGTAGGCAGACACAATACTGCTTACAGCTCTGGTGAGCGGGCTGCTGTCGCTCGCCGAATAACTCTCTGAACAAATTACAAGTATTTTCATAAAAAAGTCCTATATACTATAAAATATTTTATTTTTCAAAAAAAAGAACTATTTTTATTATAAATAGTATTCCAACTTCAACTATGAGGTCATTTATGTTAAAAAAAAGCGTTTCTCTGGTCGTTTTTGCAGCCCTTCTTGTGGGTTTTACTGGTTGTAAGGGCAAAAACGAAAGCAACGGCGACTCCCACTTTAAAAAGGGCAATTTTAGGAATGCCGTCAATTCCTACACAAATGCCCTGCAAAAAGGCAAAATCTCTGACGAATTTTACGATAGTTTCGTAATTGCTTATGCCAGCGCGGCAAAGCAAACCGCCAGAAGGAATCCCAGCGATGAGATAATCTCCAACTATTTTGAGCAAATTCACAGACATTTGCCCAAAATCAACCCAAAATTCACTTCAAAAAAGGGAACCCTAGACTCTGTGGTGGTGGCTCTCTCCGAAATTGGCCTTGCACAGGTTAAGGGCAATTTTGGTTATGAATACACCTTGCAAGGCTTCCGCAGCTTGGATAGCGCAATCAGTATTGCCAAGCGAGGCAACACAAATGCAAATCCAAGCCAGCTTCGCAGGGAAGCTGAAAAGGAGGTTGTCACTCAAGCCATTGAGAATTCCGAGGGCGCAGAAAATGATGTTGCCGCCGAATATGCTCTTTTAGAGGCTGAGGTGGTGGCTCCCAATGATGAGAATTTGAAAAAGGCCCTGAATGCCATGCGTCTTAAAAACCGTGGCACCTGGCTTATTTTCGCAGAAGACCTCATAGGGCAGCCTGCAAGCCGTTTGGTTGATAAGTACGGTTATGTTATAGCCTTCCCGTCTTTGAGTTTAACTGCAGCCGGCGGTGCCGGTGAAATTGCCGTTTGGAATGCCACAGGCAACAATGTTGCTTTTGATGTGAACAGGCTTAGGCTGGTTTCCACATCCGGCGAAGAAGTCAGTGCCAGGTATACAGGCGGCGGCTGGTGCGCTGTGGACAGAGTTGAGAGAGGAAAGTTTGTGGAAGCTAGAGTCCAGTTCAAAGGCTCTGTGGGCGAGCTACGCTCAGAGAAGACCTGCAATGCGAAGCTCTCTTTCACATTCCCGAGAAACTTTGTTCCGGATTATGTGGAATACAAAGATGCCAACAATAATATTGGCCGCAAATATTTAGGGCAAAGATAAAATGCAATACAAGGTTCTGGTTGTAGAAGACGAAGAATTTATAAGATCCGGCTTGCAAGAGTGCCTGGAAATAGAAGATTATCAGGTTGCTGTTGCGGGCGACGGCGAAGAAGCTTTGCAGAAAGTAGATGAGTTCATGCCTCACCTTGTTCTTTTGGATGTTATGATGCCTAAAAGAAATGGTTTTGATGTATGCCGCATTTTGCGAAAAAAATACCCGGGTTTAATTATAATAATGCTAACTGCAAAAGGCGAAGAGGCTTCAAAGGTTATGGGCTTGAACATAGGTGCAGACGATTATATAACAAAGCCTTTTTCAACTTTGGAACTGCTAGCAAGGGTCAATGCTTTTTTCAGAAAGCTTGCCGTTCAGCAAATGGGAGCTTCGGCTTTTAGCGGTGGAGTAGCTGAGTTTAACGGCATTAAACTTGATTTCAAAAAATACGAGGCAACCAAAAATGAAGTTCCTCTAGACTTGAACGCAAGCGAATTTAAAATTCTCAATTTATTTTGCAAACGACGTGGCGAGGTTATATCAAGAAAAGATTTTATACAATTGATAGACCCCGATTCGAGTGTGGATGCAAATACAAAAACGAGAACCATAGACAACTACATAGTGAAGCTCAGGCAAAAAATAGAAGAAAATCCGGAGAACCCAAAGCTTATATTATCCATAAGAGGAATGGGGTATAAGTTGGATGCGTAGAGTATGGGGTATAGAGTATGGGGTATGGGGTATAGGCTTCATATTTCTGTTCTCTTCTTTTGCTTTTGCTTCGGCTGTGAATAATAAAATTCAGGAGGCGGCTTATATTTTGGCGCTTGGAGGAGACACGGCAAAGGCAGAGCAATTGCTTGGTTCCGCTTTGTTGCCGAGCGCTTTGGCAAGTGAAAAATTAAAGGCTCATTTGTATTTGGCAAAAATCGCAGAGGCAAAAGGTGATAGCTCCAAGGCAATAGAGCATTACAATTTTTTGAAAAATAATTCACAAAATGTTCAACTTGTGTATATGGTGGCAAATAAGAAAAAAGTATTGGGAGCAAGAGAAGAAAAAATAAAAATAGCAAGCATAAAGGAACCGGAGAAAATAAATATTGAGGAACCGGAAATTAAAAAAGAGGCGCGTTTTGCAAATTGCGGCGTAGAAGGTGAGTTATATCTTGCACAGCGCACGGTGTATAATTGCCCGGATAATTCTTTGCACTTGGTTTCAAAAAGAAATGAGGTTATCAGCATTCCTTTTGTAGGCCAGCCGGCAAAAGTATTTTTGATTCTTGACGGAATTTTTCTTTATAGCGAAAATTCGCTTTATTTTCACAGTTTAAACAATGGTTTAAAACCTTATATTTGGCGAAGAACAACGCTTGAGGTGCAGGATATAAAAGAGATTGGAGATAAAATTTATGTTCTGGACATCAGCGGAAACATTAGTTTGCTAAAGAAAAATTCCGGAGAACTTGTTTCTAAGGCAAAAAGCGATGGCGAAAAATTCTTTAATCCGGGCGTTGGACTAATAGGCACATATCAAAAAAATGGCGGCATCTCGGTTTTAGATACGTTGCTAAATAATTTATGGGATTACCAAATAGATGGAAAAATCGACACTGCAATTACCAAAGCCGATTCTGTATTTTTTTATTTGCAAAACGGAAGTTCCGAAGTTTTATACACTCGGCACTATCAAAAGTTAACAGCTCCAAGCAACACGGATTCCTTGCTTGAGTTTGAAAGCGGGAACGCATTTGCATGGTATAATATTGCCGTGCAAAAAAATAGTGATAGCGCATGGCAGCGCGCCGTTATTTATGGGGCAAGAAAAGGCGAACTCTCTTCGTTTATTTTTACCGAATATGCAAAAAGAATAGGCGCAAGATGGGTTAAATATTTGCCGGTTTCTTCTAACACGTTGTATCCGAATATGTTCAACGATGCAAGCTGGCTTTTTGTTTATGATTATGGTGCTCAAAATTTGTTGAAACTTTCTTTGGAAACCGGTAGCATAAACGGGGAAATATTACTTCCCAGAACAAGGAAGTACACTTTGAAGCACACTTTGTCAAGTTCGCCGTGGCTCGTTTTGAATTCCGGATATTGGTTATCTTTATTTTCGCTCAAGGAGCAAAGAACTGTTTCGTTTGAAATGCCCGGTTTGCCTTTTGATTTTTTGCGTAGCAGGGATTCCATTTATGTGGGTCTTGAAAATGGTTTTGTGTTAAAATATTCCACGCCTAGAATGCGCCTTGAGGGCGCACGCAAAGTGAGTTCGGCGCAGGTGTTTTTATCTCGTGGCGAAAAGGGTGTGTACTCGCTTTCGCAAAGAAAAATATCTTTGCTTTCTTCGGATATGTTGGTAAATAAGGAGTTTAATTTGGCGTTAAACGGTGTTGCTAATGATTTTAAATCTAAGAACGGTTTGTTTGCAGTGGTTTTGGAAGAGGGCAGGGTTCAGTTTTTTTCAGAGGCTGAAGATTTTAAGCAGATTGGTTCTTTTTCCGTTCCTTCTTCCGTAGCTTCTATTGAATTACTGGAAAAGGATGGGAAAATTTATGCACTTGTTGGCGAAGCGAATCAGGTTCTCTCTCTTTATGAGCCAAGCGGCGTGCGTGTTTGGACTTTTAGGAGCAATGGTTCTGCGGCTATGCAGCCAATTTTGCACAATTCGCATATTTGGCTTGATCAGGATGGTTCTGTTGTTGCCATAGATGTGAATTCCGGTAAGGTTGTTAAAAAATACGATATCTTTGGTAGCGGCGCCTCGATTAGCATTTACAACAACACTCTTTACTGTTTCACCCCAGAGAAATTACTGTACGCTTTCCCGTTGTGATTTTTTTACTATATTTCTAGTATGCCACAAGAGCGCACATTAGTTTCCTTTGATTGGGCGGCAAAAAATCTGCTGCGCCGCAAGGTTAACTATGTGATCTTAGAAGGTTTTTTAACAACCTTGCTGAGTAAAAAAATAAAAATAAAGAGTATTTTAGATCCCGAAGGCGACAAAGAAACAGAAGACCAGAAATACAACCGCGTGGATATATCTGCCGAAGAGCAAGACGGCACATTGATAATAATTGAATTGCAGTTTACACCGGAAATAGACTATTTCCACCGTATGACTTTTGGCTCCAGCAAAGCTATAACAGACCATCTTGACAAAGGCATGCCTTATTC
>JAITUM010000106.1 GCA_031286305.1 Candidatus Fibrimonadaceae bacterium
ACCCAATTGTCTTGCGTATACCTCAATATTTTTTTCACGCATGTAGCCGACAAATAATTCAAGAAATTCAAGTGCGGACGTGTGGCGCAGAATCATCTCCTTGCCACCAACTACAGCTCTGTGCCAAGCCCTTGAAGTTAAAAACATATCACTTGTTAACGACACCAACTGAACACACCACCCCAACGCCAATGGTTTTAGCACTTCAATAATTATGCTCTCATTTTAACATGTGCAAATCTATTATTCAATCTATTCTCGCCGGACGATGGTTTGCAAGTAAGCGCGTAATCTCAGGGCGTATCGACAGCCGTTTGAATTTTAGCTAGACTATCTCCATGATAAACTTGAAAAACTTGTACAAGTTTTTCAAGACGAATTGGAGGATAAAATGAATACAAGAGAAGTCACATCAAATTACCGGTTGTCCCATTGGGCTCAAGTCGTTCAAAATCGTATTGAGAGTAGCTTGAGTGTAAGTGCGTACTGTGAGAGGGAGGGAATATCTAGGCACCGGTATTATTATTGGCAGAATAAGCTGCGCGAAACAGTCTGCAAAGATCTGGCAATCATCGGTGATAAAGCGCCCAGTATTGATTCATCGGTATTTGCTGAGGTTAAGCAATCTGCACACTCCCACTATCACGCATCAGGCAACGCTTCTCAAAATCAACTCTTTGTAGAAGCCGGTGCTTTACGGATTACTGCCGGTTGCGATTATCCGGTCGACAAACTGGTAGTGTTACTGCAGGGGGTGAACCAATCATGTTGATGAGGGACATCCGCAGCTTTAGCGGTATATATATCGCATGTGTAGCAGTTGATTTCAGAAAGTCAATTGACGGTCTAGCCCATATGGTAAAGCAGGAGTTGAAGATGGATCCGTTTGGCAACTATTTGTTTTTGTTCTGCAACAGGAGCCGAAACAAAATCAAGGCATTATTTTGGGACAAGAACGGATTTTTTTTGGGCTACAAGCGTTTGGACGGCGCGGGGGCTAAATTCGTATGGCCAAGGAATACGGAAGCGGCTCGCAACATCAGCATAGCTCAATTAGAACAACTTTTGATGGGTATGTCAGTGGATCCACCGCGCGGATTCGGCGAGATAACCGCACGTGATTTCTAAGTCAAACTTAAGTTTAAATTGCAGAATTAATTTTGATAAAAAGCTTGAAAAACCTTGTGTTTTCAGGCTTTTTATGCTATACTATCATCATGAATAAGATAGCTTTAGATGGGTTGCCAACCCCGGTAATTCAATATATTTCACACCTCGAAGCTCGAGTAGAAAACTTGACCGAGTTGCTTACTCATGCACAAAAAGCGAGGTTTGGCTCCTCCAGCGAGCAAGCCAAGTATGTCCTTGAAGAAGGTTATGAACAGGAGTCGCTGTTCAACGAGGCTGAGGTGCTCGCCACAGAGGACGAGCCTAATCCAATTGTAATCGAAAGCCACACGAGAAAGCCAAAGCGCACAAAGGAAGAACTGGCTAAAGAGTTGCCTGTCAAAAAAGTGTTTATCGACATACCGGAAGATCAGCGCACATGCGATATTTGCGAAAATGATAATTTGAAGGCTATAGGCCAAGAGCTTGTCAGACGCGAATTGAGCATCGTTCCAGCTCAACTATATGTTACCGAAACCTACCGTATCAATTATGGTTGCGATGACTGTTTGGAGGAATCCGACGAAGCCAATATAATAAAGCCGGAAGTTCCAGTGCCGGTTGTAAAGCGCGGGTTAGCTTCTCCAAGCATTGTTGCACATGTAATGCATCAAAAATATACCAACGGCATGCCCCTCTATAGGCAAGAAAAAGAATTCGAGAGGCTCGGCGCTAAAATCTTGCGCTCAACTCTGGCAAACTGGATTATATATGTGAGCATGTTCTGGCTTTTTCCACTCTGGGAAGCGCTAAAAGACGTTTTGTTGGAATCGCCAGTAATTATGGCCGACGAAACTGTAATCCAAGTGTTAAAGGAGCCGGGAAAAACGCCGCAATCTGAGTCTAGGATGTGGGTTTATTGCACAGGCAATGTGGCTAGACCGCCGCCGATTGTATTATTCGAATATCAGCCAAGCCGCGCCGGAGAGCATCCGGTGGCGTTTCTTAAGGATATCCAAAAACCGTTCTATCTTTCGACGGATGGATATGCTGGATATAATGGTGTTAAAAATGCTGTCCACAGCGGATGCCTAGCGCATGCACGTAGGAAATTTGAGGAAGCTATGCCAAAGAAAGCGCCAAGGGATAATTGTGCCCGCATTGGTTTTGAGTACTGCCAAAAATTGTTCGCATTGGAGCGTAAATTTAAAGACCTCTCACCAGAAAAACGTTGTGCCGAGCGCAACGAACACTCGAAACCCATATTGGAAGAGTTTTTCAAGTGGGTGGAAACTGTTAACCCACTCTCGGGATCGAAATTGGCAAAAGCAATTACATATGCAATTAACCAGAAAAAACCTTTATCGGCTTTCTTGCTCGATGGGCGCATTGATATCAGCACAAATCTTGTTGAGAATAAAATTCGCCCGTTCGCCGTTGGAAGACGCGCCTGGTTGTTTGCAGATACAGTAAACGGGGCGAAAGCCAGTGCTGTTGCATATAGCATTATTTCGACCGCTGCTGCCAATGGTTTGAACCCTTATATATATTTGAAACACCTATTTGAAGAGCTGCCAACCGTCTTGACCAAAGACCCGAAAGCTGATTTATCGGCCTACTTCCCTTGGGCAGATGATGTTCAAAAAATGTGCCGACGAAAGAATGTTTAGAATGGGAAATTCTAATATTTGGACTAAGTCGCAC
>JAITUM010000137.1 GCA_031286305.1 Candidatus Fibrimonadaceae bacterium
TTTGGGTGTTTGATGTATATGCATTTGGTGCAAAAAACACGCCTGCTGATAAGCCATTATTGACAAAAAGTTCCGCCATAATGAGACAATATAGCAAATTCCAAACCGCCTGTCAAGGGTATTTTTAGATTTCATTGGATTTTTGCGTTTTTTTCCATAGAAATAGCCTCGCCTCAAGGCTCAGGGCTGTTTTTTTCGCTGGGCTCACAGAGCCCTTCTAGGTCGGTTAGCTATCCTCTTGTGCGAATCCGGCCTTCTGGGGAAGCTCCTGCCGGGGATGACAGGGATATAGCGGCTGGCTATCCTGTCCGTCAGACGCTGCCAAAGCGCTGCGCGCTTGTAAGGGTCCTCCTCAAACAGAATCATAATGAGATTGTTCTTGAGCCTGCCTATCATCAGATTCTCGTTAGCCTTGTATTCTTCGTGTTTGAGCGGCTTGCCAGCCTCCTTTTTGGCTTCCACCATCTCCTTTACCGCGCTGTCGGCATCACGCTTGAATCCGGCCGCTATGTTGGAAAGAAACATTGTCGCCCAAAAATCCTGCAGAACGGTGTGAAGGCTGCGACCGCTGAAACTCTCAACCTCAAACTTGTTCTTCAAGGCATTGTATTTAGTTTCCGCACCCCAGCGGAGATGATAGAGAGCGTGGAACTCTTCAGCTTTGAACTCGTCTTGGCCAAGATTTGTAAAGAGAAGCTCTATCTTGCCCGTGGAGAGAGGCACTCTCACGACGCGAACATCGCAGCCAAGTATCTGCACGATGAAATCTTGCTCGGCAGAGGCGTCAGCATCAGGGTTGAAACCCTTGTAGGCGCGTATAAGATACTTGAAGCCATGGTCGTTCAAATATTTTATCAATTCCTTGGAAGGGTATCCCCTGTCGAAAATTATCAAGTCCCTATCTCCTTTGAGAGCCTTGAAGAGCTCCAGATGCTCCATGGCCATCGAACGCTCGTCCCTAGCAGTGGTATCAAAAGCGGCATGAACCGTGAATCCTGAAAGGACATCGCACAGGATGCTTGCGCGCGCATGCGGAAGGGAATGCGCGGAGTTGTGCATGAACGCGGGAAGGTTGTTGCCGTGCTTGGGGAGCTGAAGCTCGGTGCCGTCCACTGCGAAGATGCGCCAGCCGTTGAGACGCCTGAACATGTCCTCGGCAAAAATAACCTCAACGCCGGAGGTGAAAAGCGTCGTGAAAGCGGCCGGAAGTATGTTGAGGCGCGCCTTGGAAAAGGCCTGCTTGCTCATAGGCTTCTCAATCAAGGGATCAAGAAGCTCCATGAAACCGTCTATTTCAAGCTGAAGGGACTTGCGGGAAAAATTCATGATAACACCCATGATTTCCGCGAAACCCATGAGGCGGTCGCGGGTGAAATATCTAGGCGAGGAACGGGTAGCTTCGACAAGCCGATCCGAAAAAAGATGCTCGTGGGCATTGATGATAAGGGGCACTGCATATTTAGTCACTCATCAATATACATTTTTTACAAGAAAAAAAACGAACTCTTCAAATAATATTTTCAAATTTTATCATTTGTGACAGCCTTGTTACGGCATCGTGACTAAATCGTGACAATGTCCTTAAGTTGACAGCTTTGAAGGGGGAGGGGGGTTGGGGTTTAAAAATAATTGTACAAGTACACCTAATAATACGGTTACACGTTCTTTTCCTTTAAAAGAAAAAATAAATAAAAAAGAAAAGAAAAACGATTATTCGCAGGACTTTGAAATTTTTTGGGCGGCTTACCCCAACAAGCAGAAAAAACCAGATAGCTCAAAGGCATTTAGAAGGGCATTTGAACGTCATAAAGACTTAACCTTGGAAACATTGCTAAGTGCCATTAAAAAAGAAAAGACAAGCGACAAGTGGCAAAAGCAAAGCGGAAAGTTTATTCCGCATCCTTCTACTTGGTTGAACAACGATTGCTGGAACGATGTGTTAACTTACAGTAAGGATGCCTTTGAGCGAACATGCAAATATCCGGCATTGATACAACCGCAACAACAACCCGAACGCAAACCTTTGTCACCGGAAGAAATAAGAATAGCCATCGGTGGCATACAATTGGAAACAACACAACCGCAGCCCGAACATAAAATTATGTCAAAAGAGGAAATAATGGAAGCAATGAAGGCTATTGATAAAGAGCGACAGGGGGCAACATGAATTTAGGATTTGGAAAAGACGGGCCTATTACCCGCCGGGAAATTGAGAACTTGACTGTTGCTATGGCTACTTTGCCCGGAAGTCCATACTGGATGAAAGCACCTGATTACCGTCGCAAAGTAGCGCTTGGCACAACACAGTTTCAGCATTTGAAAAACCTTGGGAAATTTGATGGCGGAACCGATCCCGCAACATTAGGTTCATCGCGAATACGCATTCATGCGTGGTGGAATCATACGCTCCAAAGGTTTATCGCGCCCGGAATTCAAACAGACAAAACAACCCCCAGCAAGAGAGGAAAATATGGGAAAGTCAAAAAAGACAAAGCAGGAAGCACAGCAAACGCCAGAGCTTCAAAACTTACCAAAAAGCAGCCGCAGGGATGCCCCAGCAATGCGGGTGGAGAACATCTGCCCGGATCCGCGCAATAGCCGCAGGCTTGAGATAACGCCTGAGAACGATCCAAAGCTCCAAGAGCTTGCCGACAGCATTAAGCAGTTCGGCGATGTGATAGAGCCTTTGGTTGTGCGTTTGCGGAGCGAAGAGGACATCAATGGCGATTACCACAATGGGTGCCACTACATGCTCGTGAGCGGTCACAGGCGTTTGGCAGCGGCAAAGCTGGTGGGATTGGAAACTATCCACTGCTCCGTGTGGGAAAACCTAAGCGATGCGCAGGCTTTTGAGATGCAGCTGGTAGAGAATCTGCATCGTTCGGATTTAACGCCCATTGAGGAAGCTGATGCCTACAAACGCATGAGTGAGGAGCTGGGCTACACCTACGCAGAAATTGCGCTGCGTGTTGGTAAAAGCGAAAAGCATATTGGCAGGTACATGAAGCTGCTAACGCTTCCGGAAGAGATTTTGCATCGAATAGATACGGGCGATCTAACGCTTGGTAAAGCATTGGTGTTATGTTCACTTAGTGAAAAAATATTGAACGAAATTCTCGGTGCTCGCTATAGTTATTTATTAACCAATAACTTCAACCTTAAAGAGTTTAAGGAAAATATTTTAAGAGCTTTCATTCTTAAACTCTCTGATAAAGAAATACATTTTAACTTGAAAGAAAAATATACAGAGGCGGATGGAACGGAATGGCCGGCTTGCAATAAATGCCCTCACAAAAAGCAAATGAATCTGTTTGAGGAATTCGACAAAGACGAACAATGCCCTTACGCTCCATGCTTTAGAGCTAAGCAAGGGCTTGCCGAGTCACCGGAAGATGATGGAGATGAAAATGATAACGAAGATGAAACGGAAACTGAAACTGAAAAGGAAGCAAGATTGAAAGAAGAGATGGAAAAGAAAATAAGAGTTGCAGTAGAAAAAGCTAAAGTAAAATGGTATGTAGAAAAAAAGATTGAGATAGGATTTAGTCCTCAAGATATTCTTTTCGGTGATAACAATAGTTTGATTGATGGTTATAGCTATCAATATTTGGACGAACTCTACACTCAATACATTGGCAAAACCGCAGATGAACTAAAGCAAAATGGAACTTATGAGGAAATCGTTAAAGCAATGGTGATCTATGATATCTGTAACAATGTAGATTACAACGAAGATGAAGTTGCCGAGCAGCTTTCCTGCGAGCAATGCCCCGATGATGTTTTACAAGCAGCTAGAGACGAAGCTATGGGGATAAACAAGGGTAAAGCGAGGAAAAAATAAAAAGGTTCTGTGTCGGCCTCCCCCTATGCCTTGGGGTGGGGTCGGTCGCCCACAAAAACAGGAACGGGACAATTTTCACTATGTCACTTTAATAAAAAAGGAGCAAAGAAAAATGGAAGAAAAACAACTTGAATTTTTTAATCAGGAAGGTGATAAATTGTCGTATTCTGATATGAAAATCAAAAGAGAATATGTACAAATAAAAACGGAAATAGAAACTTTTCGGAAAAAGAAAATAGACAATGATCTGAAAGTTGGCGCCATTGTTTACAGAGATGAAACGGAGGAGGTGCTTCGGGCAATTTGCGATATTCAGCTTTCATTCTTAACTGCATTCACGGAAGTGGTTCCATTTGAAGCTCTCGGAAAAGATATTGAGAAAAGCCGGGAAATACATATTACCGCAGCTGAAGATTACAAACAAAAAGTAGCCAAGGCTTTAGAGGTATATATGCAGAATAAGGAAATCACGAATGCTTGAGTTTAGCAAATGCACTGAACCTGGCTGCAATCGCCCTATCCATGCGAACGGACTTTGCAACACTTGCTACCGGCGCAAATTAAGGCAAAATGACAAGCAAAAAGACAGAGAGCTTATAGCCGCATACGTGCAGCAGCACCTAAAGCAAAATAACAGCGATGAAATGGGAATTGAGCGCGGTCACTTGCATACGCATCTTGCAAAACTTGCAATAGGAGCATTGTTTGAAAACAATACCCTTGACATTCAAATTTGGATAGAAAAAAATATAACACTTCCGGTAGGGCACGGTTATAAAGGGCAACGGAAAATGAACTTTGAGATGTTCCCGCACGCAGTTGATATTTTAACCCTTATTGATAATCCCGAGTGTAAACGTATAGTGCTTTGCTTTGCAGCACAAAGCGGTAAAACCGACCTTATAATTTCCATAGCCGCCTATTTAGCCGGTTATCGCAATCGCAGAGGCATTTACGTGCTACCTACTGCTAAAATGTTCGACAAGGTCCGAGACACGCGCATTTTTTCGCTTTTGGATTCCTCAAAAGATAAAGTTGGTTTCCATAAAATTGAGAACCAAAACACAGTTCGGTTTGCAAATAGAAACTTCTATTATTTAGCCCTTGCAAGTTCGCCCGGAACACTTGCCGAGCAAACGGGTACAAGCTGGGTAATCCTTGATGAACTTGACGAATTTAAACAGGAGGGCAAAGGACATAATCCTGTTGATTTAGCGGAAAAACGAATGCAAACAAGCCTTCGCCGCCTCACAATAATAGCCTGCACTCCAAAAAGAACGGGAACCGGCTATACCTACCATTATTACAATAGAACCAAAAGATTTATAGAAGAAATTCAATGCCCTCTATGTGATGCCTGGTTTGTACCTGAATTCTATCACCATTTTAAGTGGCCGCAGAATGTAGATTACAATACGATTGAAGTAAATAATTTAGCGTGGCTTGAATACCCGTGCTGCCAAGGCAGTATAACAGATGGCATGCACTATTTCATTGTCACGAAAAAAAAACGGTGGAAAGATTTAGATCCCGATTTAACTATTGCAGAATGCGGTTTTCGCTTGCCTATTTTTTTAACTCCAAACAAAAATTGGAGCGCAACCGTGGCAGCTTACTTGAAAAGCCTTGACGATCCTTTTTCAGAAATAGATTTTAATAATTCGTGGCTTGCAAAACCAAAAGACGATGAAAATACACGTCGCAGCTATGATATAGATTTTTCGAGGCTGAAAGGTAATTGGTTATGCGAACGCAATGAGATTCCGGAAGGCGTTTATCGCCTCACGGCTGGCGTTGATGTTGGGGATCATGAAATTTATTTTGTATTGCTTGGTTGGGGTAATGAAGGGCGCAACTTTGTAATTCACTCGAAAAAAATACCTAGAGGCCCGGGAACTCAAGGCTTTGAAGATGCAATGAGCGTGGTTATGGAAATGTGCAATCCAGCCAATTACCGGATAAAAGGAACTGTTCCTAAATTTTCAGGCGGCCTTATAGATTCCGGAGATGATAATGAAACTGTGTATGATTTTTGTAGGGAGTTTACAGAGTGGAAGCCATCAAAAGGATACACGAAAATGGATTCATTGACCAAAATAGGAAAAGCTGATCCTGACAATAAGCATAGAGGAAAATATAAAGGTTTAACGTTGTATCTTGTGAATACAAATTCAATGCAGAATATAATTCGCAGATGTTTTCAAAATATGCCAGGCACTCCGCAATCTATTCAGTTTGCGGAAGATGCCCCTGAAATGCTTTTTGAGCATATGCGCAATCAGCAGCAGTATGAAATTACTAAACGCGGTGAGAGGTCTGAATGGCGGTGGGGAAAGATAGGAACCAAACCTGATCATCTTCTTGATGCGTTTATGCAGGCAAAATTTGCCGGTTCTATAATGGGATTGCACAGAAGACAATTTGAGACTCCTTCACCAAAGCCACCGGCATCCCGCAAAAAAATGATAAAAGTAGGTAATGTTTATGGCAAGTAAAAAAAGAGATTTTGGAGAAATAGTTGATACTGAAAAAAGTTTCCTTGGTTGCATTATGCAAAATTCAAGACTTATCTATTCAGTAATAGATAAAATAAGTGTTTTGGATTTTTACAACGAAAGACATTCTAGAATATATTCTGCTATGCTTGAATTTGCTTCGCAGGGCATTGAATTTGATGTATTTAAGTTGCAATCCTATTTTCAAGAAAGAAATGAAACTTTTGTTTGTAAAGAAAAATATCTTTTCGACATAAACGAAGAAGCACCTGCTGTAGGAGTAGATTTTTTTAGCACGCAAATAAAATTAAATTCAAATCTAAGAAGTACGCGAAAGTTCTTGTCACGCTCGCTGTCTATGATAGACAATGAGGTAGAAGATATAGAAAATATTCTTGAAGAAATTGATAAAAATCACCTTTCCCTTAAAACGCAAATCCGCGAAGAAAGCTGCAGCCATTTGTCTGGGGTAGCAGATAAAAAAGAAGAAAAATTTAGGGAGGGAACTATGGATAAAGGCATTCCAACTGGCTTTAGCCAGTTGGATTATTATATAACTGGAATGAAGCCTAAGCAAATGATTACTATTGCCGCCCCAACGTCCATGGGCAAAACGGCCTTTGCTCTCAATGTAGCAGTTAATGTTGCGAAGCAGGGCAAATCCGTGCTTTTTTTTAGCCTTGAAATGGATGCAGAAAGTTTACTGGATAGAATTGTGTGCGCAGAGACAGAAATAGATTCAAAGTTTTTAAATAAAGTACATTTAAAAACCGATGAATTTAACGCTGTGACTAAAACTCTTGCCAAACTGCGCGATTTGAATATTTACATAGATGACACAGGAGGCTTAGACGTGGCTAAAATAAGATCTAGGTGCCAGCAAAGAAAAATGGAGAAAGGTGGTCTTGATTTTGTGATTATAGATTATTTGCAACTAATAAACATAGGCAGCACGGAAAACAGGACAATAGCCGTAACTAACATAAGCAATAAAATTAAACAAATGGCTAGCGATCTTAAAATTCCCGTTCTTTGCTTGGCACAATTGAATAGAGATGTGTTTAAAGACAGAGGAGAGATTGAACTCCATCACATAAGAGATAGCGGAAGCATAGAACAAGACTCTGATATTGTTTGTTTTATAATGCGAAAGAAAAAAAATGGATACGACGAAACTATATTTAAAATTGCAAAAAATAGAAATGGCGAAACCGCAAAATACGCCATTGATTTTATAGGTAAGCATTATTTATTTAGAGAGTTTAATAAAGTAGATTCGAATGGGATTATACAAAGTTCTTTGTTTTGAAGTTAGATGGCTAAGCTTTAACATGCTGCTACTGAGTTTTGTATATTATCTCCAGTAACCCTGCTACTGGAGGCTTTTTATGAATGCTATGACACAGGCATACCGCACAACTTGTATCCCCATGGATAACAGGTTTGATACTCATATACCAAATGAATACATCGGTCGCAAAATCGAAATTATAATTCTTCCTGTGTTTGAGGAAACTCAGCCCGAATACAACGCAGAAACCTTAGCGGCTATGCAGGAAGCTCTAGATATTGTTGATGGGAAAATAAAAACAAAAAGATATAAGAGCCATGGGGAGCTTGTGGCTGAAATTGAATCTGAAATTGCCACTGAAGGGGACAATTGATGTTGGAACTTGAAACTACGTCTAAATATAGGAAAGATTTAAAGTTAATGATAAAACGAGGCAAAGATATATCTTTATTGGATTATATTGTTGATAAACTATTGAAGCGCGAAAAGTTAGATGTTAAGTACCAGGACCATCCTCTAAAGGGTAATTATATTGGCTATCGTGAATGTCATATTACGCCGGATTGGCTGCTTATTTACATTATTGACAACGACAGATTAGTTTTGACAGCTTCCCGCACAGGAACTCATTCAGATTTATTTTAGAGAGTTTTGACAGCCTAAAATTTTCTACGCAAAAAAGTGAAAATAGTTGTGAAATAAGAGATACTAAAAAAGGTATTTTCATTTCACTTTGCTAAACTATTTTTTATACCCCTTCCTTTTTTCGCTTTTTATTACTTATATTTATCTTAATGCCAGCGGTAAAAACTAAAACCCCGAAAAAACAGGCTCCCGCTCTTGAGCCGGCGAGCTTTGAAGATATTTTAAACAAGTCAAAAAATGTTATCAATAGCAGAAAGCCGCAGGATTTATTTACAGAGCAGACACAGCAGAGCGACGGCAGCAGCGTGACGAAATCAAATATTACCAGCGTAGCAAATTTTATGACGGCTATGAAGAAATTAGCAGACAAAGAGATTGAAGAAGAAACTGCAAAAAAAGTTTACAAACCTATTCTTTTTAGGGCGGTTTTATGAGAGGATTTTATAAACTCCTAGATATAAACATGGATCGCTTTTTAGATACCGTTAAAAGCGACAATGAGCTTTTGCGAAATGGTGATTATTACAAAATATTAGCCAAGGCAAAAGCATTTGTTAGAAATGAGCAAATAGCAAATGCAGTCAAAGACACCGCGGAAACTTATTGCGGGAATATTATTCCTGCGGAGGGACATTCCGAATCCATAGCCGCCTTCAACGAATGGGCAGAAACTGCTGGCTTACAATCGCGCCAAAGCCTTGGAGAGTTAAATACTGAAATTGTGAGTGTTTTAACTTGGGGCGATTGTTTGGTGGTCCTGGGAAGAAATCCCTATGCTCTTCCCGGAACCATTTCAGCTGCTGTTAAAATAATAGATCCGCTTTGTGTGCAAACGCCGCCTAAATACCTCAACAAAGACCTTGTAGGCGGCAAAAAAGTTATTCTTGGCGTTGTCCTTGATGAAAATGATATTGAGCTTGGTTACTATGTCAGAAAGGCGGGAACGGATGGCAGTAAAGACGAACATTACGAATATTTGCCTTGCTACGATTCTAAAACAGGAAGGTTTGTCAGCGCTTTAATTCGCCGTCCCGGCTCTTATTTTCCCGGGCAGACAAGGGGCTTTCCTATGCTGCTATCTTCACTGTTCAGCGTAAACGCCATTAGCAAGCTATCGGAATTTTCCGTGCGTGAAGCTAATACCAAGTCTCTTTTTGGTGTTTGGATCGAAACGGATGCCAAACCCGATGGCGTTACTGGTCTTGGCGTTGATCCGGCAATATTTGACATGAAAACAGGAAGAAAGCTAACGGAAAATGCCGGTGAAGGAAAAGAAAAAGAAGAAGTGAAAGTAAACATCTCCGATCTTAGTTCCGGTACCGCTCCTGTTATGCGCCCGGGAACCAAAGTACATACAATCGCCAATGACGGTAACCTTGATATTACCAAAGGAATAAAAGAGCAGGAAAAGCTTATTGCGGGCTCGGTAGGGATACCATACCACGTTATGAAAAGAGATTTTGAAGGCATAAATTTTTCGGCTGGCAAGCTGGAAATAGACGCTCTTTTTCGTAAATTTGATTTATGGAACTATGGCCCTTTGCAGCGTGTGTTCAATGAGATTTTTAAATGGGTTGTAATTGAGTATTGGCTTTTGCAAAAGGTGTTGCCGGTTAAGGAATATTGGAAGTGTACTTGGATTGGCCCCAAACGCCCGGATCCCGATCCGCTTAAATCTGCGAAGGCCAACAAAATAAATGTTGACAATTTATTTGAGGCGCGTGGAGACGTGATAGGCTCCAACGGCAACGATACCGAAGAATTGTTCAAGCAGATTGCAAGGGAAAACGCTTTGCTGGAAAAGTATGGCTTGAAAGTTGTGGGAAGCGAAAAAAACAATGAAGCAAGTGATGATGATATGGAGGATGAAGAATGAAGTTTAGCGTAATATATTTTGGCGGTTATGTTTATCCCGGAAGCATGGATGATTTGGAATACGAACTTCGTGATGCAGCACAGTCAAACAGTGATGCTATAATATTATTTATGCGTTCGCCCGGCGGTTATACATTCAAAGTTCCGGAAATATCCAGGCTTATAGAAAAAAGCGAAAAGCCTGTTATTGCATATACTGATACATTTGTATTTAGTGCGGCCTACTGGCTTGCTGCAAGTTGCGATGCAATTTATGCAGCTCCAAGTGCAGAAGTTGGTTCAGTTGGTGCGTATGTAGAAGCATTTGACTTTCAGAAATACTATGATGACAATTACATAGAACACAAAGTGTTTCGTAGCGGCGAACGCAAAGGCCGTTTTTTAGATGGCCAAATGGATGAACAGGAAATTACCGAAATTCAAGCCGGCGTTGAAAAAATACATTCTGAATTTATTGAGCAAGTACAAAAGCATAGAAATATAAATAAAGATTTTCTGCAAGGCCAAACTTATGAAGGATCTGAAGCTCTTGAAAAAGGCTTTATTGACGGTTTTGCAGATACGCTCGAAGATCTTAAAAGTCTCATTGTCTCACTTAACCAAGGAGGAATCTAATGGATATAATGGGTATACTCCCGAAGTCGCTAAGAGTAAAACTGCAAGCGACAAAAGGAAATGAAGAACAGACGGTAGTTGAAGGCGTGCAAGTCACTGCATCCGCTCCGCCTGTGCAGCAGCAAACTAACCAATTGGCCGCCGAGATAGTAAAAGCTGTCGCGCATGGTCAAGAAAAGTTTGCTATGGAGCTTTTGGCAGCAGGCAAAAGCAAAACAGAAATCTTTGAGGCATTATACGATGACCTCAAAAAACGCAGTGCAGAAGCAGAGGCAGCAAAGCCTGTGATTTCAGCGGCAGAGGTGGCAGCGGAGGTTTTAAAAGAACTTCGTGCCGGTACTCCATCTATGCCAAGCACAAGCGAGCAAAGCGGCGAAGCTGATGTTTATGAGCAATTCAAAGCTATTGAAGATCCTACGGCAAGTCAAGAATTCTATGCAGCTCACAAAGCGGAAATAGATAGAATTGCAAACAGTCAAAAAACCACAAAAAAGGAGGGCTAAAATATGCCAGCAACCACAGGAACCACAATCACAGGCGGCGATCTAAAACTAATCGCCAACAAGGCAGTTGCCAATATCGGCGAAATTTTGCTAGCCGCTAATGCTTTTGCTCTCGGTGTTGAGAGTACAGGCATGAGCGAAGGCGATTCAACGCAGGTATTTGTGGCAGGGAGCGCGCCAGATGCAAAAGCATTTAACGCAAAGGACAACAACTACATGACTGATAACGGCGGCGAACACGCATGGGTGCCGCTAACCTTAAGTCAGCACATGAAATTAACTTTCCGCATCCCGCCGCAAAAATTCGAAAAACTCACTCCTGATAGCATGGCTGCTCTCTACAAACCTTATGTGAGTAAGGTGGCTAGCAAAATTATTAAAGACACTTTTGCAAAAGTTACTGCTACCGCTTTCAAAAGCAGCATAAACGCAGGACCTGTGAAAGACTTTAACAAGACTATAGTGAGCAATGCCGAAACCGCTCTCGCTAAACTAGTTGGACAAGGCAGTGATAGAAACCTTATCCTTAACATGGATTACTACGATGCTTTGAGGGATAGCCTTACGGGAATATACGCAACTCCCACGAACAATGAAGTTTTGCGCAACGGCACCATTCCGGGCTTGAGCGGGTTTGCGAACATAATACGCACATCTGCTATTGAGTCTGCAACGGGTAATGGACAACTGATTGGCTTAGCAACAAATATGTCTGGCGTAGCTTTGTCTGTTGCTGCTGTTAAACAGATTCCGCAGTTTGATGGTGAGGTAGAAGTTGCGGTTGAAGAACATACCAAAATACCTTTAACCTTTAGCGTAGATTATGACAAGGATACAAGGTCCTATGTTGCAACCGTTGAAGCTCTTTATGGTATAGCTGTAATAGACGAAAAGGGTATACTCCGTTTAACTTCCGGAGCGGCGGCCTAATGCCAGCAGTGGGCAACTGGAAAAAGCCGTTTGATGCGGCCTTGCAAATGGTGCGGGATAGCAAAACCGCTACCTACAAGCTATGCGCCGAGCAAATTCTCCAGCTTGCCCGAACTGATGGCATAATCCAAGACCCATCAGCAACTCACCGCATACAAGGTAAAAGCGGCAAACCCTTTTTACTCTTTAGAGAAACATCGCAAATGAACAGGTGGACTAAAAAGCGCAAAAAGCCTAGAAAAGTTTTCCATCAAACAAAATTTGTAAGCAGAACGGGCGAACTCGCAAAATCGCTCAATATGAGCGCGGTAAAGATTGAAACTAAAGGCGGGGATCCTTCTGCTGTTCGTTTTCATTTCACCGGAAGGACTGCAGATATATTAAGAGGCGGTGACGCAAAGGCAGGCCGTGGCAAACCTACCGTTGAAATAACAGATAAAGAAGGTAAAGTCCATCTGCAAACCGAGCGAGGGCGCAGGCGACCTATAGAACTTGCAAGTAGAAAAGTAGCGCGTTTTTTTCCGAAAACAATGAAAACAGAACTTGACAAAAGAGCAAGGAGCCTTAGCAAATGAACTTTGAAGACAATGCTATGAACGAGCTTTCCGCGGCTATTCTCTCCATAGACGGTCCCTACATAGACATTAGCAATCCGAATAAATTATACGAGCAAGAAATGCCCTTGAGTGCATACTCCGACATAGACAATAAAAAATTCCCTATTGTGCTACTTTATATAGACGGCGAAGTTTCAGAGCTTGTAGCAAATGACCGTTTTGAAATTTCCGTAAATGTTAATGTATCAATTATTTACAAAATAAATCCACGGACAGAAAAAAAGCCCGAAGGCTTGGAGCGTGGGCGCCAGTGCTTAAAGCAAATTGTAAAAAAGATTTTAGAGCGGCAAAAAACCGGCGAAGCTCTTACCTCAATGTATTTAAGTGGCAGCGTAGAAATACAAGCCAGCGATGACCGCAGCATAGACCACAAAAAAACAACTTTAGCAAATGGCATAGCCACTGCAAAATTTACACTCAGACACATAGAACCCAAGGAGGAATAAAATGCTTGAGAACACAGCAACACAGGATTTTAGCATAGAGCACGCAATCTGCTTTGAAAAGCAGCTGCAGGCAACCCAAAACGACCTTTACGGCGGCAGTGCCAACAACTGGCCCGGAGCGGGTGATAAAATGCAAGTCAAAGCAAATGTAGAAGTGCAAACAGGGCGGGAATACTTCACCGATGTTAGCGCGAACGGAACGCAATTCACCGGCGCCAAACGCATAACGGCAGAAATGCCATCCGCTGCCTCAATAACAACCGATGGGTGGGTGCAGGGCTTGGAGCGGCTTTTACTCGCTGCCATGGGTTACGCCTCCGTTGCAGGCCCTGTGTCCATTCCATCATCACCAAGTTTTTACCGGCATTTTTTTGTGATCCCGCCTCAGGGCAGAAATCAAAGGAAATACACAGACGATGAATCTATTTTGGCTGGTGATAGCTATGAAGATGATGATGATATAAAAGATACAATTAACACTTATTTGTGCATCAGCCAAAAGCTGGGCCCTTATGCGCAGCACGTTAGGAACGTGGTTATCAAGGAAGCGGAAATTTCCTGCTCCGCAAAAGATTCCTTGCAGCTAACCATGAGCGGCCCAGCGGAACGCATAGACCGTGAAGATACAAAGGAAAGCACAAAGAATTGGAGTATATCAGACGGAGCATTTAAGGATTGGTTTCAGCTTTCTGACTTTCAATGTTTTTTGGGGCCAGCAGGCACAAACGCAGCGGCTTGTTCAATTACCGAATTTTCCGCAAAAATAAGCCACGGATTATCCGATGACAACACGCCCACCGGCACCAGCAACAACGGCCTATCCCGCGCTGAACCATTACCAAGCGGCAAAAGCAGCGTAACGCTTGACTTGACCGTTTACCTGCATGACAAAACCATCTACGAAGACTGGGCAAAAAACGAAACTATTTTAACCTGCAAACTTGAAGCCACTCGCGGCCAGTACAAATTCGCAATCTTGTTTCCGCGCCTTGCCATCACGCAGGTAACGCCCAACTTTGACGGCGCAGGCAGTATTCAATTTTCGCTCGAAGCTTCTTGGCCAAACAGTGAAGCAGAATTAGAGGCTATTCGCAATTCGTTCGCAACGGAGCGCGGCAATGTTGATTGGCCGCTCACAAGCCTTATGGGCGTGCTTGTGACAAGCAAGGAAAACCGCAACCCAATGCGGGGAATGGAAGTGACCGAAACAACAAACGAGGAGGAATAAAATGTTTGTATTTAAGAAACCGGAACTGGCAGTTTATCAATTAGCCGAAACAACTTTTAAATTTAGGCAAAGCAGTGAGCGCAAAGAGTCTGACCTTGAAAATTTTATCCGATTTGAAAATGACTACAAAAACAATAATAACTTGCTTGCAGATTATGCAACGAATAAAGAAGATTATTATGCTGCTTGGCTGCTGAAAGATTTTTTCAATGTGCATGACGAGAATTCAAAACCTTGCAACATCAGGGACTTTGATTTAGAAGCCAAAGTAGGTTTAATCAGAGCATTAAAGAAAACGGATTCAGAATTTTCCAAATGGTTTGCTTCTCACTGTGAGCCGGCGGAAAAAAAAACTAAGGAAGATGTTCCTGTTGGAGAAGTGGTGGGATCCGAAAGCGTGCCAGGTGTGCCGGTGGAGCAATAAGCCGGAATGCGAGGCGGGAATATGCAGATGCTTGGATCACGAGGCGGCAAAGCAAGCGGGTTTGCAGGGCAACCCCTGGCTCCTGCAAGATCCTTTGCTGCTGGAGTTCGTGGAGCTTGTGCGGAACGCTATTGCGCTTTCTCCTCTCGGGCAAAATGGCGTTCCCACTTTAGAAGCTTTTGCATGGTTCGAAATAACTACTTACTGGGACACAAGAACAACTCAAACGCTGGTCCACATGATTCATCAGGAATATATGAGGGATTTGCAAAAAAACAGAAAATAAAAAAACAGACACATTCAGGAGGCGCATATGTCTCTTGAATATAAATTTATCATCAAAGATGATGGCTCTGCTACCATAAAAAAGATCGGGCAAGATACTGACAAGTTACGAAATAATCTTAATAAAGCAGAAAAACAAGCAAACGATTTTAAATCATCCATAGCTAGAGCAAATATAGCGGTAGGTAATTTGGCGGCTCAAGCTATTGGTAAAGCAGTAGGAATGCTCAAAGATTTTGGCAAGGAAATGATTGCCAGCTACGATAGCGCCGGTAAATTATCGGATACTTTGGGCATTTCTGCAAGCAGCATTATAGGGCTAAGGCACGCAGCGGAACTAACAAATGTAGGTGCCGAGCAAATGGACAAAAATATGACAAGGTTGTCCAAGAGCATATCCGAGGCCGCCAGCGGAAGCAGACAAGCTTCTAACACCTTTGCCAAAATGGGAATATCTGTAAAGAACGCAGACGGCTCTGTAAAAGATTCCAAGCAGGTTTTAATGGAAATGGCAGATGCCTTCAAAGATATGCCGGCAGGCGCGCAAAGAGCAACGCTTGCAATGGAAGTGTTTGGCCGTGCCGGCGCAAACATGGTAAATGTATTGAAAGACGGTTCCGATGCTTTGAAAGGAATGGTGGATGATGGCGAAGTGGCTGCCGGTAATGTAGAAGGCATTGCAGAAAGCATGAGCAAATTAACTTCTGCCGGTGCAGAGGCAAAAACCGTTATAACAGGAATGCTTGCCCTCTTTGTTGATTCTGATTTAGGCAGGGGTGCAATAGATTATGTAAAAAATCTCTCTGCGGAATGGATTCAATTTTCAAGAGACATGAAGGCGGCAAAAGAGCAGAAAAAAGAGATAGCGCGATCGAATGCAGACGGTGAAAAAGCTGACCTCAGAATACTTGAACTCAAAAAAGCTCAAATACAGCATAGCGAAAAAAGCCAGGCAGAAAAGAACAAAGAAATAGCGGGCATAGCTAAAGAAATAGCCTCAAAGCAAAAAAAACTAAAACTTGACGAGGAGGAAATTTGGCTTATTCACGCTAGAGCCAATGCAATAGCTTTGGAGCAAAAAGCGAAATCAGGTGCAGATTTAACCGGCAAAGAACAAGAATTGCTTAAAAATTACAAAGGGCAAGTAGAAGCTATAAATGCCAAAACAGCAGCTCAAGAAGAAGCCGCTCGCATTGCTGCAGAAAATGCTGAAAATGAAAGAATAGCCTCCGCCAAAGCTATTGCTGATTTTGAAAAAAATCAAAAAGCTCAAGAGGATGCCGCAAAACAAGCCGCTAAGAATTTTGAAGACAACATGAAGAGAAAAGAAACGGCAATAAAAAACTTGGTAGACTTTGATGAAAGGGCAAGAATAGCGAGCCTTGAAGGTGAAGAGCAAAAGCAGGCGCAATTGGAATCTAATCATAAAAAACAATTAGTGCAATTAGAAGAGTTTTACCAGGCAAGCATTTTCAATTCAAAAGATAAAGAGGCTGCTACCGTTGCGCATAATGCAAGGCTTATTAACTTGGAAACGCAGCATCAAAAAGATAAGGAAAAAATACGAAAAGAATTTGCGGATAAACAAACGGAAGATGCCAAAAAACTCGCTGATAAACTTGCTGAATTTGATGATAAAATGAGGATAGCAAAGCTTGAAGGTGAAAAGCAGAGCCAAGCGCAGCTTTTAGCTAACTACAAAAAACAAGCAGATGAAATCAACACGCTTTACGAAGCGCAAATTTTGCACGCTGAAAACAAAGAGGAACTCCAAGCAGAACATTACAACCGTCTTTTGAACATGTCGGCGCAATATCATCATGAGAGCAATGAGATAGCAAAACAATTTGCCGAGATGGAAAAAGCAAGGCAGGAAGAATTAAGGCAGCAAAAGTTTGATGCAGCCGCCGGCACTTTGCAAGCCTTGCAGCAAGTATTTGAGGGACACAGAGAATTTGCTGCTCTATACAAAGTTTCCGCCATTGGTGAAGCTACTATAAACGCAACCCAAAGCGTTTTGAAAACCATGGCAAATGCTCCTTATCCATTTAACATTCCGCTTGCCTCTGCACAAGCAGCGGCGGCAGCGGCTAAGGTTAGCAAAATAGCCACAACAAAAATGTATCGCGGCGGCATGATACCATCCGGCAGGCGGCATGTAGAAGTGAATGAAGAAGGCCAGGAAGCCATTTTTAACACTCAAGCGGTTAGAGCCATAGGAGGTCCTCCAGTTGTAGAGGCTCTTAATCGAGGCACATACAGCAACACCTACAACAGCAATAAAACAAACAACAGTACAATCGTTATAAACGCAGCGGTAATGACACAAAAAACTTTCAGAGAAGAAGTTGAACCTGTTTTGAAAAAAGCATCACGGAGGCGGTAAATGGCATTGCATGTTACACTTATTTACGAAAGCTACAGGCTTTTAATACCGGCAAACCCATATCCTATGTATCCATATGCAGAGCGGTTAAATCATATATCTCTTGACTCGGCAACCGGCGAACGGCATACTTTTGATTTCGGACCTACACGGGTAAATGCCTCAATAATTTGGAATGCTATTCATTACGATGTAGTGAGGGAATTTGAACATTTTATTTTGAACCATATTAAATTAAGTCGCCATCCATTTACCATAATATGCCCTGAATACATTGATTTTGGTCGCGGCATGGGCAGACGAATCAATAACGCATATTACGCCGGGCCTACGACATTGAAAGATATTATTTCACCGCGCGGCGATGCCGGGTTGTATTATGATATAGAATTACCTTACATGTTTGTGAGAGGAAGCTAAAATGTATAAAATTGTAATTAACGCTCCTTTTTCTCTTTCTCGCTCTCGCCGTGGCTGGCTGGATCATCTTGGAGCTCCTATTAGTAGATTGATATTCAGTAAAGAATACCATGCGCAATATGAACGCGGTCACTATCCCATAGATTCATTTGGCACTCTTGACCGGACAATAGACGATTTCCGTGAAAGCCCCTTGCAAAGCCTTACGGATTGGGATATAAGGATTCCATCGGTGTACAGCTCAAAGGATGGGAGTTTTCAAACCGTTGATCTGTTTTATTGGCTGGAAGATATTAATGAGAAAAATAAAAAAAAATTTAATCTTATAGGCTGTGAAGCGGTTTTGCTTGAGAATGATAATGTAATTTACAGAGGCGTTGTTAATTCCGTTGCAAATGGAACCAGTGGCACTACCATAAGCATTGGTGAGAGCATTGGTTCGCCGCAAATTAAAAAAAGCGATTTTCCTATAGCTTTGGGAAACTCTGAAATGCTGTACTGGCCGGTGAAGTTTGAGAAAAATGAAACGGGGCAGGATATAATAAAAATATCTGATAGGCGGTTAAAGAAAAAACCTCAGTTCTTTTTGAAAATGGAAGAAGATAAATTTATTCCTGTAAGTTTTAGTGTTAAAGGACAAAGAGTTGAATTTTCCGAATGGCTCAATGAGGCTATCTTTATTTCTAACAATAATGCGATATATATATTAGAAAACGATGTCTATAAGGGAGAAAGCTTTCAGATTGCCCGTACAGCGCGTGATATCTTGCGCCCCGAAGCAAATAAAGATACCCCCGATGACTATGTGATAGGTGAAGGTGGGAATATTGAATTTTTACAAGCATGGCACTGGCGCTGGTCTGCTCCGCCTTATGGATCTTCAAGTGAAAAGCATTTTTCGCTTGGTCGGGCAATGCATGGAAAGCAACACTATCATCCTAAAGGTTCGGCAATAAGGAGAAATAGCGATTTAAAAACGAATATAATTGAGATAACTCTCACTAATTTCCCTATATCACTAGCAGCGCTTGGCTCTAGCCAAGGTCTTCCGGGTGTACCGTTTATAACCGGAAATCCAGCTGCTTTTTTAGAAACAAGTAGAACTGGGGAATCATTAAAACAAAGTTATCCTAAAGTTGTATTTTTTCATGAAGAAGAATCTCAGTTTACTGGGGTAGATTTAATTATTAAATTTCCAGAACTTAATTTATCATCTTTTGCTGAAGTTTCTGAATTTTCTTTTGCTTGTAATTTTTCCTTTCCTGCTCCTACACTTCACGGTCTTTCAATCGAAATTGGAAATACAGGAATTAGAAAAAATTTTATAACGTATAATGGTTGGTGCAATCATTCATTTCCGCTTTCTCGTAATTTATCATTAACTGAAGTACAATCAGTAAGAATTCGAGGTGGATATCGCCAAACGAATAACTTTGTATTAATAGGATTTAAAATTAATCTTAAAGTCAGAATGCCCTACGATGCGGGTAAATTATACGCCAGCGGGGAATTTCTTGATTCTAATTCCTCTAATTCAGGCGAATCATTGATTCCGGCTATGTACGGATTATTAGGATTATTAGAGTTAACAGAAAACACTGAGTACAAAGTGAATGCAGTTGGTGAATTAGATGGCAATAAATACGGAACAATCATAAATAACGAAGCAGTTGCATTTCGGGATAAATTAAGAAACTTAGCATCCGAATCGGCAACGCTGGTAAGATTCTCGCCAACCGAAAAAGAATTCTTGGTTAAATCAATATCACGGCAATTTGACCCGGAAATAACACCAATTCCTTTAGATGTAATAGTTTTAGAAAATAACATGTACGATTTTAGAATGGAAAGCTCTCACCGAGATGATATTCTAAACGGCATTTTAATATCATGGGGCAAAAATATAGAAACCGACAAATACGAACACTCTTTATACATTGACGGGCAAAGAATTCTCAGAGATGGGGAAAAGTGGAATGAAATGCTGAAAGATGGAAAAATGGGCGCAGGTAAATGGAAGGAAGTTCGCGACCGGTTAACGGAAAATTTTAAATCCAATGTAGGAATTGTAAAAAGCATAGATGCTGAATGGATAATGGATTGGGATGGCGCAGAACTTTTTGCATTTAATTACCTATGCTGGAACTGCGCACATTTGCGCAAAGCACAAATAAAATGCATAACTTCGGTCTTGCGCACATTGAAAAGTCCTGTTATGGAAGAATCTATAGACATTGGAAGTTTTATCCGTTTAAAATTACCCGGTTATCCGGAAAAACTTACAAGAACAACTTGGGTAATCACCGGAATACTTAGTGATTTAGACAACATGGTATCAACGGTAGAATTATTGGAAGCATGGGGCATTGAGGCAAAAAT
>JAITUM010000157.1 GCA_031286305.1 Candidatus Fibrimonadaceae bacterium
AAAAATGACGAAGAAAAAGGCAAGAGTTTTTTAGGGGAAAAAAAAAAACAATCTTACAAGTCGTTTGACCCCCCCCCCCCCCCCCCCCCGGAAGGGAAAATTTAAATTCATTCAAAAAGAAAGAGGGGAAAAAGAAGTTTGGAATATCAATCGAACACAGGAGGTTGCGGTATGCGCAGTGTTATAGTCAATCATCTCGACTTATGTGTCGGGTGTAATCGTTGTATTAGAGTTTGCCCTATAGAAGAGGCAAACGTTGCTTGGGCCGAGCCAAATGGTAAGGTTAAAGTTCGGGTGGACAATGCCAAGTGCATTGTTTGTGGCCTGTGCTTGACAGCCTGCCATCATGATTCAAGGCATTACCAAGATGATACGGAAAAATTTTTCAACGATTTGAGAATCGGAACGCAAATAAGCGTGTTTGCTGCACCCGCTATAAGAACTAATTTTCACGACTATGGTCAGCTCCTAAGTCTGTTGCGTTCAATGGGAGTGAAAAAAATATACGATGTTTCGCTGGGAGCGGATATTTGCACATGGGCGCATATTCGTTATATTCAGAAAAACGGGCCAAAACCCATTATTTCACAACCTTGCCCTGCAATTGTGAATTATATTTTAACGCACAAAAATGAGCTTTTAAAGCACTTGTCTCCCATACACTCGCCCATGCTTTGCACAGCGATATTTATGCAAAAATATGAGAAGGTCGGAACAAAAATTGCCGCTCTATCTCCATGCGTAGCAAAAAATCATGAGTTTGATGCTACGGGTTTTGTTGATTACAATGTGACTTTCAAAAAAATACAAGAATACCTTAAACGCAACCGTATATCAATGCCGATGAACTCAAGCGGATTCGATCACTATGAAGCGGGTCTCGGTTCCCTTTATCCCATGCCGGGCGGTCTAAAGGAGTGCGTTGAGCACTATATTGGAAAATCACTCCGCATAGACAAATCAGAAGGTGTTGGTATTGTGTATAAGGCACTTGATGAATACGCAAAACAGCCGGTATCAAAACTCCCTGCGGTGTTTGATGTGCTGAATTGCCTTGAGGGTTGCAATGTGGGAACAGGTTGCGGAGAACATGCGGATATTTTTGAGGTTAATTCAAAGATGGATGCTCTGCGGCAGGCGGCAATTAAGGAAGATAATGTAGCCTATATGGATGAGCTGTTTAAAAAGTTTGATGAAACTTTACGGCTGGAAGATTTTATAAGACATTATACTCCGGCTCCTGTGCAAGCCATTCATGTCACTCAGCAAGATATAGACGCTGCCTGGGTCTCGCTCAGCAAGTTCTCTCAAGCTCAAAAGGTTTTTGATTGTGGTGCTTGCGGTTGTGATACTTGCCTTGAAATGGCTACAAAAATAGCAAAAGGTGTAAATGTTCCTAAAAGTTGCCCGGAAAAAGTGCAAAGCGATGTTGACAAAGAGCATGCAGAAGCAAAAGTCATTTTAGATAATTTCTTGAAAAGCTCGGAAATTGTTGTGAACGAGACTAGCGACATAGGCTGTATGATAAAAGGTATCAATGAAAAAATGGGTGAAGTTACTGATGCTATTTCTTCGTATAACCAGATGATAACCGATATTGAGCGCATATCTGAAAAGGTTAATATAATTTCTCTCAATGCTTCTGTGGAAGCGGCAAAAGCCGGAAGGTATGGGCTTGCTTTTGATGTGGTTGCCAAGGAGATAAGAAACCTTGCTCAAAGTTCGGCAGATTCTGCTGCGAGAACAAAAATGGCATCGCAAAAAGCGAACAGTGCAATGGAAACGGTGAATAAATCGGTGCGGCAAATAAACGAAAAAGTGCATTCATCTAACGAAATCATAATAGAAATTTCGAATAACACAAAGAAATTGCTACATGAGCAGGGAGGGTAAAGAACTTACTATCTTAACTCCATGAAATCTTTTCGCAAAAAACTCGCTTTTCACACCAAAACCCGCCGGGCTTATGTGAACATCACTTCGCAAGTGCAAACTGCGATTAACGAAAGCGGCGTTCGTGAGGGCTTGTGCCTTGTGAATGCAATGAACATCACCGCAAGCGTATTTATCAACGATAACGAAAGCGGGTTGCACCGAGATTTTGAGCGTTGGCTGGAGAAGCTTGCTCCTGAAAAACCTCATGAGCAATATGAGCACAACGGCTACGAAGACAACGCAGATGCGCATTTAAAGCGTTCCGTTATGGGTCGTGAAGTTGTTGTTGCAATCACAGAAGGAAAGTTGGATTTTGGAACTTGGGAGCAAATTTTCTACGGTGAATTCGACGGAAAGCGAGAAAAACACGTGCTTATAAAAATTATTGGGGATTGAAAAGTTTTTCCTTTATAGCTTTTATTTGCACTCGTTGCAATTGCGGTATTGACTTTGCCGGCGTTGGCAAAGCCTAAAACTCAAACTCCGCCACCTGTACCTTTCTGT
Organism: Candidatus Fibrimonadaceae bacterium; assembly: GCA_031286305.1. Lineage (GTDB taxonomy): Bacteria > Fibrobacterota > Fibrobacteria > Fibrobacterales > Fibrobacteraceae > Fibrimonas. The sequence goes on from JAITUM010000157.1 coordinate 2,440, forward strand.
CTTCCTTGCTTTTTGCATTTGACAGTTGAAAAGTCACAACCTGGCGTTCTTCGGTTTTGTCGGCGTATTTGATGAAGATTTCTGCCATAATAGTGGCTGGACCGTCTGCAGCAAATTCACGAGCACGGAAATAATTTACATAAACCTGATACTTTCCCTTTGTCGCTCTTTTCAGCATAAACTGTTCCGGACCGTAGCCACCTGTATTGTCTGCGCTTATGCGCCCACCAGCACTTGTTTGGGGATAGCCGTAATAGCACTCTTCGCCGCTTGGATCTTTTACATGCAAGTCTATGTCGGTGTTGTTCATGTTCCAGTTTATAACAACGCGAATGTCAACAGGAATGTTTATTAGCAGACGTTTATCAATTTGTGAAGAGTTTAGATTTGAGTTTTTAGAAATTAATTGATTTATTTCTGTAACTACAACTTCTTCTATGCCTTGACTGCGGCGAATGATATTTTGCGAAAAGTTTTTTGTTAGCAGGGAATAAAGCGAATCAAGTGCCGCCTGTGTTTCTCCGTTGTCGGCAAGGGCCAAGGCGTAGTCGCGGTAACTTTGCGGTTCCATTGGCCGCCATTCAATTAATTTTTGAGTGACAAATTTTTGTAGCACGTATTCACCGTATTCTTTAAACTTGTAGCCAAGTAACCGGTAAAGCGAAGCATTTTCAAGCTCCAAATCTGCAATGGATGTAAGTATGCGAAGCGCGGTTTCTTTGTCGCCGAGTTTATAGAACCAGTCTGCCATATCAAAATAAAAAGTTGGTAAACTGGCATAGTCATTTCGCAATTTCAAATATATTTGATAATCCTCTGCTGTTTTTCCTGTCAATTTGCTTAAATAATCATTGTCTTTTTTGATGAGTTTAATTGCAATTGTAGGCTGGGAAGCTTCTTTCTTTTCCGAAGAAGAACCTCTAGCTTCCATACTGATACCGCCTGCGCTGCCACCCATCAAACCACCGAGCATATTGCCAATACCACCGGCACCACCTTCGGCATAACCTTCGTTAAAGCCGCCTATTGGCTCAGAATCTAAAACAAACACCGCACTAGGATTATCCATCCATCCAACAACGTCAGCAGCATCAACATTCTCGGGTTCCCGCAAAACTCTTTCAGAAGTTCCTTGTCTGGAATCTATGCGAGTGCCCGGTTTGTCTGGTGTAGGGTATTTAGCTTTTTTAGGTGTAAAATCAGTACCCCACCATTTTTTAAAACCTTCGGCTGCAGCTACTGCTTCTTTGAGCATATTCTGTCCCACATCGCGCTGTTGTTCTCCACGCCCTTTTTGCCGCCTCCTATATTCGGCTTGCAATTCAGGTTCTGTATCAGGAGGCTCAATGCCATAGCGAATATAATCGCTAATCAGTTCAAGCACAATAAGCGAAGTGTTTCGAGTAACAACGCCAAATTGCTGCCCAAGCTCAGTAAGTTCGGCACGATTCTTTTCATATTCCAAATCAAGCTCCGCAATCTTTTTCTGTGCCCAAATTCTATATGTATTTCCTTGGCTGGCGGCATCCTTAGCATTTAATTTTACATTTATCTTTTTCTCAACTTTATCGCCAAAACCAAAAAGCAAAGTTAGTTCGGCAACATCTTTATCGGAAATACCTGCTATAGAAAAATTACCATAAACAGGTGCAGCAATGCTGGGATATACTTCACGCAAGGCATTTTCATGTTCCGCTCCCAAAAACATCAGCGTTTCGTTTAGCAGTTCGTTCTTCAAATTCTCAGAGGACAAAGCATTGAGGTTTATAAATTTACCCTTTGTTTTGCCGGCAATCAATCTCATTGTGCTGTAATCGGCTTTTGAGGAAGAAACAATGCAATGTATGGGGCGATTTACTTTAGCATTTTTAAAGAAACCAACATCGCTTAAAGTTGAAATGCCATCAGAGAAAAATAAAATTTCATTGCCGACAATATCGTTTAAGTTGATTTGCGAAAAATCAGTACCGCCATCAAAAACTGCTGTTTCCAAAACTTTTTTCAGCTCAAGCCACTTTCCTTCAGTAACTTTTTTCAATCTGTTATTCAAAAAATAAAGATGAATATTGGCGTTTTTCTTTTCAGCAAAAATAATATCCAGCATCTGTATTTCGCGTTGTATATCGCGTTGCGAGCCGCTTAAAGAAACATCCCAGATAATTGCCAATTCATCACTCCATTGCTTTTTTCGCGCTTCCACTTGCGGCACAACCGAGGCGAGGAAATAGTAGCTGCCCTGCGCCGCTTGCATCATTACCTGCGGTATATTTGCAGGCGCGGGCAAAGCAAAAATTAACGCGCGAGAAGGCTGATAATTTTCACGGGCAAAGGAAGCAACATAATTTTCATCAGCTTTGTCAAAGCGAATTTCATTTTCGGACTCGGAAACTATCGGCTTTTTGCCTTGCCAAACCGTTGCCTTTACCGCAAATTTTTCAAGTGAATCCGGATAGGCCATTGGCAGGCGGTAATAGAGCAAGTTATTTTCGAGTGACAGTTCTTCTTCGTAACCAATGGAGATTGTGCGTGTTCCTTGCCGTGGGAAGGGATAGATTCGTGTGCGGAAATTATTGCCTTCCACCCTTTCGAGTATGCCTGGGTCAACCTCTCGCTGCTGTATCTCCTCAAAAACTTGCGTTGCCCTTGCTTTTTCCACCGGCACTGCTTCACGCATTTTGCCGTTTATATCCAAGGCGTAATGAGTTACTGTGCGCCCATCGGGCAAGGGAAAAGTTAGCTCGCCTTCTAAAATGCGATTGGTTTTATTTTTGAAAACCATTGTGTAGCGTGTAGAAGCAATGTTCCCTGTTACTTCCACTTGAATATCAAGCGATTGCAGGTAAACATTTGGGTCTTCTTTGCCATCAATTTTCAAAACAGGCAACTTCGCCGGTGGCATAATTGTATCTGAAACGGCAGCAACCGTGTCTGAAACAGCATAGTCAGGTAGTGTATGTGTTGAAACTATGGCTGACGTTCTAACAACAACATCTCGTTGCAGATATCGTTTTTCAGTGTCCTTTGCGCAACCCAACATTACAAACAAAACCACTGCAGCAGCAAGTGTTATTAAAGGCAATTTAAACGATTTCAAAACAAACCCCTTCATTAGAATAGAAAAAATCAAAAATCAAACTCCGCTACCTGTACCTTTCTGTCTTCCCTGCTTTTTGCATTAGACAATTGCAAAGTTACAACTTGGCGTTCTTCGGTTTTGTCGGCATATTTGGTGAAGATTTCTGCCATAATGGTGGCTGGACCGTCTGCAGCAAATTCACGAGCACGGAAATAATTTACATAAACCTGATACTTTCCTTTTGTCGCTCTTTTCAGCATAAACTGTTCCGGACCGTAGCCACCTGTATTGTCTGCGCTTATGCGCCCACCAGCACTAGTTTGGCGGCGGCTGTAATAGCACTCTTCGCCGCTTGGATCTTTTACGTGCAGGTCTATATCGACGTTATTCATGTTCCAGTTTATAACAACGCGAATGTCAACAGGAATGTTTATTAGCAGGCGTTTGTCAATTTGTGACACATTTAATTTTGGATTTTTAGCAATCAAATGATTTATTTCTGTAACTACAACTTCTTCTATGCCTTGACTGCGACGAATGATATTTTGCGAAAAGCTTTTTGTTAGCAGGGAATAAAGCGAATCAAGTGCCGCCTGTGTTTCTCCATTGTCGGCAAGGGCCAAAGCGTAGTCACGGTAACTTTGCGGTTCCATTGGTCGCCACTCAATTACTTTTTGAGTGACAAATTTTTGTAGCATGTATTCACCGTATTCTTTAAACTTGTAGCCAAGTAACCGGTAAAGCGAGGCATTTTCGAGTTCCAAATCGGCAATGGATGTAAGTATGCGAAGCGCGGTTTCTTTGTCGCCGAGTTTATAGAACCAGTCTGCCATATCAAAATAAAAAGTTGGTAAACTGGCATAATCATTTCGCAATTCCAAATATATTTGATAATCCTCTGCTGTTTTTCCTGTCAATTTACTTAAATAACCGCTAGCTTTGGCAGAATCATCTTTTGAAGAATTTGCATTTAAGGTTCTTTTTGTTTCATCTGGTATAGGATACCTGGTTTTTTGAGGCACATTGGGTTTTTGAGGTGCAAAATCAATGTTCCACCATCTTTTTATATTTCCTGCGGCATGTACAGCCTGATTCAGCAGATTAGGTTTAGGTTCCGGACGCTTTACAGGTTCCGGACGAATAGGTGGAGGTGGAGGTGGAGGTGGAGATTGTGTTGAACTTTTAAAATCCGGCTCACTAAAGTTAAATGGGATTGTAGGTGTTGTGTTACCGCTCTTTATAATTTTCCACTTCCAAGTGCCAACCATGTTTTTAACGGCATTATCAAATTCCGGATAACTCGTTGTGCTGGAAACTATGGTAATATTAGTAATGTCACCGCTTGGAGCAATGGTAAATTTGAGCGTAACTCTACCGGTAAAGCCGGGGTTGATTTTTAAGTACCTATTGTATATATTTCTTAAACCCGGCATACGAGCATTAACAACAGCCATGACTTCTTGTCTCGAACGAGAAGCATCTCCGCTTCCCATATCAATATCACGTGCACTCGGAGCACGCAAGGTACCTCTAGCTTTTGTGCCAATAGCACCGCCGCTGCCACCCGCCAAACCACCGAGCATATCGCCAATACCGCCGGAACCTCCTTCGGCATAACCTTCGTTGAAACCGCCCGTAGCAGAACCTCTACGCTCGCCAAGTTCGCTTTTACCACTGGTTTGCAAACCTTGAACATTCTGCAAAGCTCTGTCAAGGTTTCTATCTGTAGCACCTTGGATTCCTCTTGGAAGCAGCTTTCTCTCTCCTCCTTTGCGCCTCCTATATTCGGCCTGCAATTCAGGTTCTGTATCGGGAGGTTCAATGCCATAGCGAATATAATCGCTAATCAATTCAAGCACAATAAGCGAAGTGTTTCGAGTAACAATGCCAAATTGCTGCCCAAGCTCAGTAAGTTCGGCACGATTCTTTTCATATTCCAAATCAAGTTCGGCAATCTTTTTCTGTGCCCAAATTCTATATGTATTTCCTTGGCTGGCGGCATCCTTAGCATTTAATTTTACATTTATCTTTTTCTCAACTTTGTCGCCAAAACCAAAAAGCAAAGTAAGTTCGGCAACATCTTTATCGGAAATGCCTGCTATAGAAAAATTACCATAAACAGGTGTAGCAATGCTGGGATATACTTCACGCAAGGCATTTCCATGTTCCGCTCCCAAAAACATCAGCGTTTCGTTTAGCAATTCATTTTTTAAATTTCCAGAAGACAAGGCGTTGAGGTTTATAAATTTACCCTTTGTTTTGCCGGCAATCAATCTCATTGTACTGTAATCGACCTTTGAGGAAGAAACAATACAATGTATGGGACGACTCTCTGCATTAGTATTTTTAAAGAAATCGGCATCGCTTAAAGTTGAAATGCCGTCAGAGAAGAATAAAATCTCATCGCCGGCAATATCATTTAAGTTGATTTGCGAAAAATCTGTACCGCCATCGAAAACTGCTGTTTCCAAAACTTTTTTCAGTTCAAGCCACTTTCCTTTGGTAACTTTTTTCAACTTGTTATTCAAAAAATAAAGATGAATATTAGCGTTTTTCTTTTCAGCAAAAATAATGTCCAGTATCTCTATTTCGCGTTGTATATCGCGTTGCGAGCCGCTTAAAGAAACGTCCCAGATAATTGCCAATTCATCACTCCATTGCTTTTTTCGAGCTTCCACTTGCGGCACAACCGAGGCGAGGAAATAGTAGCTGCCCTGCGCCGCCTGCATCATTACCTGCGGTATATTGGCAGGCGCGGGCAAAGCAAAAACTAATGCTTTAGAAGGCTGGGAAGACTCGGCGACAACAATCTGTTTTCCGTCTTGCCAAGCCGTTGCCTTTGTCGCGAAGTTTTCGAGCGAATCGGGGTAGGCCATTGGCAGGCGGTAATAGAGCAATCCTTTTTCAAGCGACAATTCTTCTTCATAACCAATGGAGATTGTGCGTGTCCCTTGCCGCGGGAAGGGGTAGATTCGTGTGCGGAAATTATTGCCTTCCACCCTTTCGAGTATGCCTGGGTCAACCTCTCGCTGCTGTATCTCCTCAAAAACTTGCGTTGCTCTTGCCTTTTCCACCGGCACCGCCTCACGCATTTTGCCGTTAATATCCAAGGCGTAATGAGTTACCGTGCGCCCATCGGGCAAAGGAAAAGTTAGTTCGCCTTCTAAAACGCGATCGGTTTTATTTTTGAAAACCATTGTGTAGCGTGTAGAAGCAATGTTCCCCGTCACTTCCACTTGAATATCAAGCGATTGCAGGTAAACATTTGGGTCTTCTTTGCCATCAATTTTTAAAATAGGCAACTTCGCCGGTGGCATTTGCGTGCTTTGCTCTTCAGCGCTGTCTGTTATTGTTAAACCCAGCACTGCAAACAGAACCACTGCCGCAACAGCAAGCATTATCAAAGGCAATTTAAACGATTTCATAACAAGCTCCCCTATTAATATACAAACAACGCACCTTTAGATAACTCTCATAAACCGCAACCATAACCAAGTAAATCAAAACTCTATCGGAACCTTGCAAATTATTACAGACAAAGCAATGTTTATGGCGTGTATCTGGCTTTTGCTTGCGCTGCCAAATGGGGCTGCCCTCACGGGTCAGCATTAGGTTTAGTGAGCATTCCCGGAGGGAAACGGAGTGCCTACTTTTTCGGCCAGGGAGCAAAATGAGGATATATTCGACCCAACAATTGTATCAATTTTGTGCATTCTGGAAATTTAATATCACAATGCCATGTTTGAATAACGCTCGTATCCGCTTTCTTTTTGGCAATGTAGATCATAGGGATATAATTGTCATTTTCATCACGAGCCCAATATATTTTATTAGATGTAACAGAAGAAAGATTGGATACATTAATTTTTGCAAGTAAATTGTACACCTCAGATGTAAGTGCTATGCTATCAATGTGTAATGTATCTTTGGAATCAATCCATCTATTGTAACGAACCAAACGAGCACCAGATATAATTTCATTATCGTCTATATCATATATTAGCATACGCCAATCCCGAGAAGGACCACTAACCCATGTCATGCGTAAACTGTCAGAAGAGAGTTCTAATTCTTTCGTAAAATCTGCTGGAATTTGATTCATATAAGGAAGATATATTTGATTCAGTAAAAGACCCAATTTTACGCATTCTTGAAATTCCGGATGGCAACACCATGTTTGAATTAAACCTGCGGCAGCTCCCTTTTTGGCAATATAAACCATAGGACCATCATACCAACCTAAAATTCTATTTGAAACAATTGGCGGCGGGTTAACAATTCTTGAGAGCAAATTGTACGATTCACGTAATGATGACGTGCTATCTATGTGCAATGTATCTCTGGAGTTGAGTTTTTCATTATAACGGATTAAATAAGCTCCTAATACAATTCCATTGTCGTTCACATCATATATTAACGTACGCCATTCCCAGCCAAGCCCATCAATCCATGCTACACGCAAAGTATCAGAAGATGTCTCTAATTCTCTTGTCAATTCGGTAGGAATCTGATGTATGTTTGAAATAGTATCCAAGCGATATTTGTGCTGAACATTGAAAGGACTACAAGCCAAAAAAAACACGCAAAATGATAGGGAAAATAATAGTTTCATTCTGGCAACCATATTTTGCTACAAGAATCAAGTCGAGCAATCCACTCCTTTGGACATTTGACATCAACACAAAAAGGTTTCAAATAATATTCCGAAGACACTTCTTTTGGGATGGAAAATTCCTTAGAGCAATAAAAATTCTTACAGTCAAGCTCATGCGGTGCCTTTGAAATAAAAAAGCTAGGCTCAAGAGTGCTAGCAGAAGTATAAACAACAATCATTCCATTTGTTTCTGCCCCAATCCGCTCATTTCTTAAACAAATCTTTTTTTCTTCCGATAAACACGGATCATTCCAAGAAGGCCCAAATTCAAATACTCCCCTTTTTTCTGAGCAGTACACTGATTGTATCTGAGGTAGCCAGTTATAATAAAACGAGTAAGAACAATAAAGTAAAGAATCTAGTTTTTCGCCTAAACCTAATTTTTCTAAATGGCAATACACCGAATCAGCATAAGTAATTTGATCTTCGTTATTTTTCAAACTAAATCTTTTGTTTTTATTAGCGTTGCAACTAATAAGGCAAAGGATAGAAAATAAAAGAATGATGTGATGTTTCATGTTAATACCCAAAAATCATAGTAAAGAGTCACGCCCTATATATTTCGATTTCAAAATTTTTCCTGAACTGTCGAATAAAAACCATGTAAAATCAAGCGAGTCAACATTTATGATTTTTCCGCAGTTACCAATTTGATAATATGACTGCAATTGCTCAAGAGGCAAAAGTCTGAGCATGTAGGTTGTATCCGGAAGCTCTTCTGCCGAGTAAAAAAAATAGGTGTCCGGATGCCGCAATTTGGAAAATATAACGCTGTGATGTTTGTTTATAATAGAATCCTGCTCCGCCGTAAATACAGGAATTTTAATATTATGAATCACTTCTTTGCATATAGGCTCTTCCTTAAAAAGTCGGAAAAACCTAAAAAACAAAGGATCGACAAACGGATCGCTTTTAGACACTCTTATTTCATTTAAATGTATGAAAATAAACAGGATAACAAAGAATATGATATACTTTTTCATGCAAACCTACTCAAATACCTCTTTTCTAAAAGGATGCTTGTGCTCGTTTGAACTTATAATCTCTCCAGATTCATTAAGTACAAACCAAACCTCGTTATCCAAACTGCCAATGGAAGCAATACATGACTGCAACTGTTCGACAGGTAAAAGCTTGAACATATAAGTTTTATCCGGAAGTTCTTCTACCCAGTAAAAAAAATACGCGTCGGGATGTCGCAGCTTGGAGAATATAACATTGTGATATTTATTTATAATAGAATTTTGTTCCCTTGTAAATGAAGGAATATACTGTGTCTTTTCCTTGCAAGTTGATTTTTCTTTAATAGTTCGGAGAAACTTGCAAACCAAAGGATCGACAAACGGATCGTTTTTATACACTATTACTTCTTTTAAAAGCATAACAGCACATAGGATAACGAAGAATATGATATACTTTTTCATAACCTACTTAAATACTCCTCTCTTAAAGGCCCTTGATTCTATAATCTCTCCAAATTCATTAAGTATAAACCAAACATCGCCATCTAAACCGCCCAAGAGAGAAAAGCAAGGGTCCGATTTATAAGTTGAAGTATGTGATCGCAAATAACTAAGTTCGGCAAGCTCAATTACATAAGTTTTATCCGGTCGCTCTTTTACAGAATCGATATAATATTTATGTGGCTGCAATAACTTGGAATATATAATATCACGATATTTATCAATGATTTTCTCTTGCTCAGCCGTAAATATAGGAGGTTTGATGAAATGAATTACTTCATTGCAAACTTGCTCTTTTGACTCTTTCTTGCAATTCCAAATAATCGCCAAGAAGGCGATGGCAAATAAGATAGTGATGAATCGAGTATGCATGGTTGCGTTGTGCATAAGCATAAATATAGAAAAATGGTGTGTATCTGGCTTTTGCTTGCGCTGCCAAATGGGGCTGCCCTCACGGGTCAGCATTAGGTTTAGTGAGCATTCCCGGAAGGCAACGGAGTGCCTTTTTTAATCAACTTTTAAGCCAAGTCCAATAGTAATGTAATGCATATTTCCTGAGACATTATATTTTTTTGAAAAATTTGGCATAACATACCCATATCTGAGCCTTAAAAAAATATCCGTTCCAACATCTAAGTTAAATCCTGTTATATAAGTAAAGGTTTCCATTGAAATTTCTTCTAACTCTTTTGGCTTTTTAGTGTACGGCTCACTTGGCACATCAGTAGATATTGATCCAACGCCAAAAAAAGGCGATATTTTAAAATAATCATTATTTATAACAGCAAAACCCAAAGAAGATTCAAAAAGCAATACGCTTATAGCTAGACCTTTTTCATAAACTCCAGTTGAATACTCAAAATCTTCTTTTGTCTTATGGAATCCAACATATCCCCGCAGATAAAGCTCAAGTCTTTTATAGCATATATCAAATCCATATCCTAACGGAACTCCATTCGTATAATTGTTGCTTAATTCTTCTGTAAATATTCCGTATCCTATAAAAAAATCAACACCTTTTTTCCAATTACTTAAAACCTGTTTAGGTTTAACATATTCTTGTTTAATGGGTCTTTGTTTAATATAATTAACATAATCTTTATACTCGGTTTCAGGATATGTTTTGAGAAAATCATCTATCAAAATATTTAATGAATCTTGAGATATACCATAAAAACCAATTGTAATCGCATTAAAATTCAACCAAAGAAAATCTTTTGCCTCTGCATCAATAGCCGCCGTTTGAATTTGCTCCGAAATATTTCGAGCATTCAAACTTGATTTTTCTCTTAGCTGCCAGTTAAGCATATCATATTTTTTTGTAGCGATTGAATCCCAAGCTTTAACATCGTTCAATAATTCCTCATATTCATTTGTCCAATATAAAATCAGCCAGTATTCAACATCGTAAAACGCTATATGATTTTTATCTTCTATATTTTTCAAAGAGTCTTTTATTTCCTTTACTTTATTTAATTCATTTTTTAAAAAATACTTTAGCAATAAGCGTCTTCCCTTTTCAATAGCCTCAGGTTTTTCGATGTTACGAAATGTCAAATAGCCCTCATCTTCTATATTTTTTAAAAAAATCCTATTCTCTCTTGTTTTATTTAAAATTTCTTCCAAATACAAACAATTTGATTCATCTTTTAAAATTTCTTCAAGCCATAATTGCTGCCCCTTTGAGAGTTTCATGCTATCTAATTGCTCAAACGTAATGCTACAACTAGCAGGCGAAATGTATTCAGCAAAAATGATTTGCACTGCAAAACAAACAACTATCACTATTTTCATATTAATATTCATAATATTATTGCGAACCGTCAATGCGATTTAATCTCTGGACCTAAAACATCCCACTTACCTTCAACTCTAGTGACTAAATAAGTGTATGCCATAACATTTATAGTTAAATCAGAACGAATATATAATGTACCAACTTTAAGGGTATCGCAGCCATTTTGAGGATTGGAAGAATTACAAAAAGATTGCCTACTGGTTGAATGACTATCACAAATACCGCCACCTCCAATCCGTTCTACGATTTCATAATCCGAACTAAATAAATCAACAAGCTCATGGGCTAGGGAAGTATCCATTGGGCAAGGATAAGTGACATTCAAATTCCCTAATTTGCAATTTTCGTATTCATGGAGCTTTTCTAGCGATTCACCAAAACATCCTCTACGCAGATAATTATTATTAGAGCTAAAGCATGAGCATAGAGCAATTGCATATAAAAGAATTAAAAACTTGCACTTCATGTCAATACTTGAGGTAAAATGGATGTGAAGAATTTTGGTACCTCATGTAAAGTTCTTGAGTTCGCATTTTAGCAGGGTTATCCCAATAATTGAAATAACGATGTTTAAGAAGCTGTTGATTGATGATTTTTTCTTGCGTATTAATAGCTTCCACATAAGCATGACCTTCAAATTTTTGCATTATATGCCACTGGTTGGGAGTTTTAATAGAAAATAATGGTTTGTGTTGCATTTCATGAACTACAGTTGAGTAAAATTTTGATGCAGAAAAATTTCCATCATGTAAATAATCATTTCTATCAATTGTTATAAGATTTTCTTTGTAATTGTAATTAGATAATCCAGCTTTTTCACTAGCAAAACTTAGCGAAGTAGATTCATTTACTCCTTCGATAGATTTTACATATTCTATTGCTGAATATAATTTTTTATCATCCCCGGTAGCGATACTTTTGTCATAAGCATACTCCAACACCGTTTCATGTGTTTGCCATTGATAAGCCTCACTCAATCCATACTGCACCCCGCCAATAGCACCGCCAACAATGCCGCCGCCTACGCCACCCAAAAGACCAGCAGTTAAATCGTCTCCAAAACTTCGGTTGATTTTCCACCACTCTCCGCCACGGTCAATCGCATTATTTGCAGCGGATGACGCAAAGCCTGAAACCGCTCCGCTTACAGCTCCACTCGCAGCACCGCCAGCTACGGCAGCGGCTGCCCCTGATTTAGTTGCAAGTCCTACTGCCCCTGTGGCTGCCTTACCTGCGGCAGCAGCAAGCGGAGCTGCCAAAGCTGCAGTACCAGCTCCTATTACAGCTCCCGCAAATATACTCCTCGTACAATTTGCCTCCGTCATGCCGCAGTGAACCGCACCGCCAACGGCGCCAACAACGGCGCCAACAATAATATGCACAAACTCCCCATCCGGGTCCACATAATTCACCGGGTCTCCACCGTAAGTGTAGGGATTGGCAAACTGCCCGGCAGGGTCGGGGCTTATCCATAGCCCGAAATAAGGATCGAAAAATCTAGAACCAAAATAATACTTACCATACTCCTCGTCCCACTCCTTAGCCTGCCAACGAGAACGATCTGCATCGCCATCAGCGCTAAGCTCCTGAACGGTCCCATAAGGATAATAAGCATAAGCCGA
>JAITUM010000160.1 GCA_031286305.1 Candidatus Fibrimonadaceae bacterium
TTGGAATCTCTTGCGACCCAAACGGTCGTAAGACCAAGCCTTGAGAGAAGCAACATTACCTAAATCATCGTAAGAAAATACAGCGCCAATATCAGAAGGATGAACATTTTGTTCTTTAACAGTTCCTTGCATGATTGTGCAGTGCATAAGCATAAATATAGAAAAATGGTGTGTATCTGGCTCTTGTTTGCGCTGCCAAATGGGGCTGCCCTCACGGGTCAGCAATGAGTGAAGTAAGCATTCCCAAAGGGGAACGGAGTGCCTACCTATATTCATAACTCAACTTAAATTCTGTATGCCTGTTCAATGAGTCATTTTGAAAAAACTTTCTTATAATCCTATTAGGATTGCCTATACTGTCATATTCAATATCGTATGTAAAGCGTTCTTCTGCACCTACTGAAGCTGTAAAGCCAAAACCAATTAATGGTATTTTTTGGTCAAACTGTTTTATTGTATGTTCAATTCTTTCTAGCTTCCCTTCCGAAGTATATTTTTTCTTTTTTACATTAGCAGAAATTGGCTTTCTCAAAAAAAGAAATCTTACTTCATCAAATAAACTGTCAGATATTACATTAGAAAGAGTATCGAACAAAATCGCTCTGTATTCTTTGCCTACAAAATACTCATTTACATTAGTAACAATTTGCCTAAGTCGTTTTTCATCATCATATATGCTTTTTTCACGCATTTTTTTCTCTGATGATTTATAACTCCACTGCTTTTTCATTTTGCTGTTTTTAAATTTCAAAACTCCTATACGACTACCTCTTTCTCCAAAAACATCAACTCTCGCTAATGAATCAGTATCATAAAAATATGCGAATTTTTGTGGTGAAAAAATTACTTCCTTTACTTGATTAGAATCATAAATAAATCCTTCATATTTTTTTTCAATTAACCGACCGGTGTCATCATAACTCCATATCCACTGGCTTTCATAAGATTCTAGTCGTTCATAAGGTTTTGGCTGTTCTCTTTTTTTTGTATAAAATTCCATCGGATGATTCATAAATTCTATCGGATGAACCAAAACAAGCGGATATCTGACGATTGAATGTAAGCCCAAATATCCATGCACTGTTTGCTTATATTCTTTACGTTTCAAATCTTTAGTATAAGATACTATTTGATAATTTATTGGGATTGGGACTTCGGCAGCAATGAAAGAGCTATCCCAATCAATTATTTTTATCAACTCTTCTTTGTCATTATAATAATCCCTTCCGTAATGCCATTTTTTATTTATATTATAAACAACCTCTTTTTCAAGCAGATTACCATTGTATATTATAATTTTCCGTTCATACGCTTCGTCTTGATAATAAGAGTCAATGCGAATAGTATCACTCGCCTCGGAAAAAAAAATGTTAGCTTCTATTTGCCAACTGGAATCTCGTTCCCCTTCATTTGAATAAAGAAAAGCTCTCCTAGCATCTCCAATATGCGTACCAATAGAATAAAGAGTTACTTTTTTAACATTTCCTGCATAGGCACATTTCTTTTTTCCATAAAGTTCGTTTAGTATTTCTAAGTAGCAGGATTTCTCCGGAATAGAGCCACTGCGCACTTCATCAAATCCACCATAATTCACACGTCCAAAAGAGTTAAACCTCCAAAAGAAATAGTAGGGTTCATCATAAAGAAGCCTATCATCTTCGGCGTTATTAGCTTTTAGAAACTTATATACTGTGTGCGAAAGTAGGAGCAATAAGGTTACTATAGCTACTAAAATACATGTAATAATTTTCTTCTTGGTCATTAGTAACCTATCATCGGTGTGACTTTGTAACCTTCATATTTATGAAAATTATTACCTTTCCTCCAATAGACATAATGATTTGTTTTAACGTATCTTTTATGTAGAGAAAGGTCACTATCTTGGCTACTCGGTTCATGACTTACATTGTGTGAATGTATAGAATGATAACCACTACTAAAACTCATCCTAAATTTTGCTATTTTTGTTGGCTTAACTGCGGCATATATTTGGTCATCTTTATTCACGTATTTCCCTCTTGCACCAGTTCCTTTTATATATTCTCCTTTAGAATTATACAAAGCATAAGATTCTGGTGCACTTACCTGTGCATCAAATGTCTTAAAATGTTCAAAAGCATTTATCATTGCTTCCGTGGGTTCCATTGGATCTGTATATGTAAATTGTTTTTCTTGCAGTTGTTCATAATACTGCAAATCACTAATTAAAGCAATTTCTAACATTGTAAAAGCAAATGCAGTTCCTGCTCCTATTGCTCCACCAGCAACAATATCCCAAAAATCACCCCCATCCATTGCGCTCCCTACAGCACCACTAGTAAAACCAGATGCTAAACGGCTCCACCCTGGTGAAGAAATAGCCCCCCCAACACCTCCTCCAATACCGCCGCTCAAAGCCCCAAACCCAGCCGCCTTCCCAAAACCGCCTAATGACAAATCGCCGCCTTGAGTCGCATAATTCCCAACACCACTTACAGCACCGCCAGCCGCACCTCCTGCAGCGCCGCCGCCAATCGCTGCAGCCGTTGCGCTCCCTCCTGCCTTAGCAATAGCACCGCCAACAGCGCCGCCAACAGCACCTCCAGTTGCAGCTGCAGCTGCACCAATCGCCGTACCCGCCAATATACTCCTCGTACAATTTGCCTCCGTAATGCCGCAATGAACCGCACCACCAACGGCACCAACAATAGCGCCGAAAATAATATGCGCAAACTCCCCATCCGGGTCCACATAATTCACCGGGTCCCCACCGTAAGTGTACGGATTGGCAAACTGCCCGGCAGGGTCGGGGCTTATCCATAGCCCGAAATAAGGATCAAAAAACCTAGAGCCAAAATAATACTTACCATACTCCTCGTCCCACTCCTTAGCCTGCCAACGAGAACGATCTGCATCGCCATCAGCGCTAAGCTCCTGAACGGTCCCATAAGGATAATAAGCATAAGCCGA
>JAITUM010000163.1 GCA_031286305.1 Candidatus Fibrimonadaceae bacterium
ACGTTGGGAGCTGCTGATATAGTATGCCCCTCAATGCCCGCCGTGGAGTTTTACAACACCATTGCCAAAATGCGCTATGAGGGTAAAATCCAAACCGGGCAGCTGCTTTTGGAAAAGAACAAGACCATGTGGGTGCATATCGCCAACCATCCCGATCCGTTTCTATTGCCGGAGGAAAAGGCTCAACGCTCGGAAAGGAGCTTGGGAGGCATGGGGTATAGCTTGGATAACGGCAAAACCTTTACCTGGCTTGACCAAGCTAAGAGGGAGCTGCTGCCGGTGAGGTTGAGATAGGGAAATAAACCTCCGGAATTCTCTATATTCTACGCATGTTCAACTTGTTTTCGCTTTTGAATTTTCACCATTTTTTCACTATTTGGGAAAATGAAAGTAGCGTAAGTCTTTGTAATATAAGGAGTTATGGAGTTAGCGGTGTCCCCGCATTGGGGGTAACGTAAAACGCCAAAGGCGGTTGCAGCGAGGGGGATTTTTCCCCCATATTTAAAATTTAGATGCGTTGACCCTGGAAAAGCAGCAAAGAAGAGAAAGTCTTTTTTGGAATTTACTATATTATATGCAATTGTATATAAGGAGCAGGTATGAAAAACGAAAGTGTAGAATACTGGACTAACGAATGGGAAATCAAAAAATCTAAAAATCTTGAAGAAGGAATTAAATTTTTTACCGAAAATGCGCGTCTTTATCAAAGATGTGTTGCTAGTTTGAATAAAATTGAACAAGACAAATCTGAATTTGAGAATATTTTAAAAAAATACGAAAAAGATGCACTTTCAAAACCGGACTGTTCTAATACTTTTTATAATTTAGGAAATGTGCTTTATATTTTAGCTGAAATCAAAAAGGATGAATCTTTATTTTGGAAAGCTTTTGAGAAGTATGCTAAAGCTGCGAATTTGGATCTAAATAACAATTTAATTTTTGAGCATTGGGCAAATGCACTTGCCAGTTTAGCTCAACTCAAAGAAAGTGGGTCTCTGTCCAAGGAATTCTCTAAAAATGTTGAGCAAGGCGAACTTTTGTTCGAAAAAACCTTTGAAGAGTATGGAGAAATAAAAAAATTGAAATCAAAACATGCTAAGATATTTTTTAATTGGGGAGATGTACTTGCTAGTTTAGCCCGAGTCAAGCAAGATAAAGATAAATTCAAGAAAGCTATTGAAAAATATGAAAAAGCAGCAGATTTGGATCCAGGATACTATCTCGCTTTTAATAATTGGGGAAGTGCACTTGCCGATTTAGCCAGAGTAGAGCAAGACGAATCTAAATTTAATGAAGCTTTCGAAAAATATCAAAGAGCCGAAGATTTGGATGAAAGCGATGCAGTCATTTTTTATAATTTTGGAAGGGCACTTACTGATTTAGCGCGAATTAAACTGAGCAAACTAAAGAGGTTGGAAGAACTGAACAAATCAAACGAATCTTTGTTTAAAGAGACTTTAGAAAAATGCGAAGAATCATTTGAAAAAGCTTTTGAAAAATGCAAAAAAGCCGTGGAATTAAAAGAAGACTATACTGTAGCTTTAAATACTTTAGGAAATGCACACGCTAGTTTTGCACAACTTAAAAAGAGTGAATCTTTGTTTGAAAAAGCCTTTAAGGAATATGAAACAGCCGTGCAGACTGCTCCTGAACAAAAAAAGAAAAGTAAAAATGATGAAAAATATGCTTACGTTTATAACAATTGGGGAAATGCACTTGTTGAGTTGGCTGAACTTAATAAGGAAAATAACGAAAAAGAAGCCCTTGAAAGATACAATGAAGCTTTTGAAAAATATGAAAAAGCTGTAACATTGAAACAAGATTATACAGTTGCTTTTAATAACTGGGGAGCTGCACTTGCCAAGTTTGCCAAAATTAAGCGGGAGAAAAACCTAGAGGGACCATTTAAAAAATTCTATGAAAAATCGGATGAGCTAAAGAAACTTAAAAAAAGTATTTTAGAAATTCTTGTTCTTTTTAAAGTTGATATTATTAATGTTAAAGAGGTTTTGGGAAAAAAATTCTATGTAGTGTTTGATCCACTATTGAAATGTGAAGAAACGATTGATGGCAAGTTTTTTCAGGAAACTACGAAAAATTTGGCAAAAGAAGATTTGGAAAACTTAGATGAATACAAAAAAGCTTATATTTCTTCCATTTTGATTATTAGTAAATTATATATAAATTTTGAAAAGGAAAAGCTTATAGCGCATTATACGAAAAAAGCAATTTCTCAAGAAATACTGATTGAAAAAGAACATTCGAAATTCCAGTTAAGTGTTGTAAATTACGGGAACGACCCTACAGAAGGAGAAACTTTGCTCAATTATCTATTTGGGAAAAAATGCCCTGAAAGAGAAGGATTAAATATTGAATACGGAGCTTTTGCCGGCTGTTTTACATTTGATTACGACAGTTTAAATCAGTTTAGGCTTTATGGCAAAGAAGAAGAAAAGGAAGGAACGGGTCTGTCGCTCGTTTTTAATGAGAGTTTTTTTAGCAAAGAAGCGAAAATGCCTTTGGAGCAGATTCAGGTTTATAGAGGAGAGTTTGATGAAACTTATTTGGGCACAACTTTATCACCAATACAAAAAAGTGAGAAACATGCCCTTTTCCGTTGTATCTATATTGATCCTATAGCACAACGGGTAGAAACAGTAGGGCACAAAGAAAGTTATGTTTTTTTTCGGGAGAAAGAGGCAGTAACAAAAGATGAAGTAGAACAGTATCGTATTTATATTGCTGAAATCACTGATTTTGTGGATGAAAAGATGAGAAAGTTAAAAGAAAGGGTTAGAGATTTAAATTCGGTAATAGTAGGGCGATTGCTTATTAATTTGCGTTATCTCACCAAACATGTTGCTTTCAAAGAAGAGCAGGAATGCAGAATTATAAAAATACATCACTTAAAAGACGAAGAAGTAATAATTCGTGGCAAGCGAGTATATGTGGAATATGAGCCTAAAATTCACGAACATTTAGAGGAGATCTATTTTGGTCCAGAAGCTACCGAAATAGAATGGTTTCAAGATGTTTTAGTAAAGCAAAATCAAAATAGAGAAAAGGAAATTTTCTGCAAAAAATCTAAAAATCCGTTAGCATCAAAAACGAGTGGAAGCGGTTAGTGGCAGCTATTTTTGGAGCTGTAAGACCTCTATTATACGGGTAAATAAAGCCTGAGGTTCGTTTATGAGTTCACCTTTTCTTCTTTTGGTTTCATTTATGTGCTCAAGTTTATTTGACCACGAGTATAAGAAAAATGGCGTTGTTTCATCTTCTTTACGCAGTTCATCCAATAAAGTATAACCCGCTTCTTTATCCTCACCTCTCCCCATATCAGATATAATTGCAACAAACTTTTTGCGCTTTAAGAACTTAAGCGCTTCCCTGGTTGAGCGGGCAAGAGAGAGCTTCACCCCTAACTTTTCTTCTAATATCCTTCGTTCTTTAATGTTATCTTCTGGGTTATCATCAACCCACAAAACTTCATTGTTACCGTGTTGAAGGGTTATCATTCCACTAGGTATGGCTTTTGTTATGGCTTCGGATACGTTTTTTAGAATGGAGTTAACATCTTGTCCTTCAAGGACTTCCGGATTATCTTTTTTTGCATCAATGGAAGCCGCTGCTAAATCTAATGAACTTACAATATATTCTTGGAATTTAGGAACACGAAAAGCGGCAAGCCATACAAATATACCAGTAAACAATAAAGGAACAGACATAATTATTGCTAGTTTTGTGCTTGAAATACTTGCTAAATAAGGCATTAATTCCCTCAAAAAGGGCATTATTGAATAAACAAATGCTAATAGCAATATAATGATCCCAAAAGGATTCTTTGCTATATCTCCGGCGAACTTGCGCACCTCTTTAGAGTCCATTTTAACCATGTTTATCTCCTTGTTAAACTAAACTAAAATAAATATAGTAAACGCTGATTTACTCGCTTGGGATTAGGGATTGGGGATTAGGGATTAGATTGGCTCAGAAAAAACGGTTAAATCTGCTTAAAAACAGTGGTTTTTGCAAAATCCAATCCCCA
>JAITUM010000017.1 GCA_031286305.1 Candidatus Fibrimonadaceae bacterium
TATGGGGGAAAGAACATTTGAAAGCCGTTTTGAGACAGTAGGGGCAGCTCGCCGTGGCTGCCCAGCAATGAATGCTGCCAGAAAACATTTAGGGAGGCGCATTGATAAAGTCAGGAAAATTTGTATCCGCACCCGTAGGGGTAAGGCGGCCTAGGCGGTTGCAGCGAGGGGGAGTTACCCGCGCTTTGCACGGTTCACCAGCGAAATGTAAAGCGGGAAGGGTGTTCCCCCATATTTGAAAATTTAGATGCGTTTGCCCTGGTAGAGCGTTTGGGAAGCGGTGTGTAAAGCTTAAGAATTTTCTATATTCCAAAACGTGGCTGCAAGACAATTTTATAAAGATAGCGGTAAACCCGGTGAAATAGGTAAGAAACCTGTAAAGATTTTTGATATACCTGGTCCAAAAAAAGCTGCAATTTTGATGGTGGCGCTTGGGCAGGAAGCTAGTTCGCACGTATTTAAGTCGCTAAGCGAAAAGGATATTGAAATCCTTACTGCGCAAATTGCTCGATTGGAGGGTGTAACCCCTGAGATGCGCGAATTTGTTTTGCAAGAATTTCAGCAAATAAGCAGCGCTCAGGAATATGTTAACCAGGGTGGTATTGAGTTTGCACAGCAAATTTTAGAACAATCGCTGGGTTCTCGTCGTGCGCGTGAAATTTTGGAAAAGGTGCAGAATAACATTCGTACCACCGGCTTCAACATGCTAGACAATGTAGATCCGGCTCAGCTAATATCTTTTTTGGGCAAGGAACACCCTCAGACCGTAGCTCTGCTCTTGGCTCACATGAAGCCGGAAAAAGCTGCCGCAACAATTTCCGCTTTGAACCCGGACATGCAGGTAGAGGTTGCAACCCGCATAGCCACTATGGAAAGCATAAGCCCGGAAGTTTTGCAACAGGTTGAGCAGCAATTATCGCAAATCCTTAAAACCATGTTCACAGGCGATACCGCAGAAGTTGGCGGTGTAAAGAGCGTTGCAGAAATGCTTAACATGGTGGATAGAGGTGCTGAAAAGAATATTTTGGGAACTCTCGAAAGAGACGATCCGGAGCTTGCAACAGAAATCAAAGCTCTTATGTTTGTATTTGAAGATATGCTTCTCTTGGACGACAAAGCCATGCAAACTGTGTTGAAGCAGGTTGATACCAAAGACCTGTCCCTTGCGTTGAAGAGCGCAAATGAACAGGTTGCAAACAAATTCTATTCCAACATGTCTAACCGTGCTGCAGAGATGATTAGGGAAGAAATTCAATACATGGGGCCAAAGCGTCTCCGCGAAGTTGAAGAAGCCCAGCAGAAGATTGTGGATGTGGTTCGTCGCTTGGAAGCAGACAACGAAATAGTAATAAGCGGCCGTGGCAGCGAAGATGACATTATCGTTTAATAAAAAAAATCCGGTAATCTTGATAATCCTGATAATCGGGGTCTCTTTTGCCAGTTCAAATTTGCAATCGGGTGATTCTTTTTACTCGCTTAGGGCTGAAAATGCGCATGGCAATATGGTAAAAGACAAGAATATAAAGGAAGCCATAAAGCATTACAGCTTGGCGCTCAAGGAGCCGCAGGCAAGAGAAGAGGCTGCTTGGAAATTGTTGAGAGCTTATTATTTTTTGGGTTGTTTTGCTACCCCAAACGATAAGGAAAGGTATAATGTTTTTGAAAAAGCAAGAGCAGAGGGCAAGGCTTTTTGGAAAGAGTTTCCAAAAAATCTTGATGTTGCTTATTGGTATTCCGTTAACCTTGCCTTGTGGGCTCGTTCTGTTAATCCTCTTAGAGCTTTGAATGCCGGAAGCGTTTCGGATACAAGGGAGATAGCGAGAATGCTGATTGCACAAGGGCACAATAAAGAAGCCGTAGCACGTGGTCATCAGATTTTGGGCAGAGCGCACCAGGTGCTGCCTCGCATGGTTGTTGTTTTGAATTGGGTTAATAGAGATTCTGTGGAGCATCATTATAAAAAAGCTTTGAGTTTGAACCAAAACGACATTGCAACCCGTCTTTTTTTAGCTGATTTTTACAAAGACCGAAAAAGGAACCAAGAATTTGAAGCTATTTTAAAACCGGCTCTTCAAGCCAAGCCTCGCCCGGAAGAGTACTTGGAAGATGAAAGAAACTTGTTAAAAATGAAAAGGCTGCTATCAGACCCAAAATTCTCCGAATTCAAACAACATCAAACTAATCTTGAGAACGCAGACTAGATTGCTTGGGACATGGGACAAGCGGAGTTCAGAGTTACATTGGCTGGGATATGATTTGTGCACAAGTTCACGTCCCATGCCCCAAACAACGGGACTCAGCCAGGGCTAACGCATCTTAATTTTTGAATATGGGGGGAAAATTCCCCCTCGCTGCAACCGCTTTGGCGTTTTCCGCTTCCCCCAATGCGGGAACACCCTTCCCGCTTTACATTTCGCTGGTGAACCGTGCGAAGCGCGGGTAACACCCCGCAACGCCCCGGTTTCAGAACACCGTTGCACAAAATGCACAGCCACGTTGCAGGGCAACCACGGCGAGTTGCCTCTACAATTCAATCATTCGTTGCAAAGAAATGCGAAAAAACAGCGACGATGCGGACTATGTAGGGGCGGCTCACCGTGGCCGCCCTGCGGTAATTGTTGCAAAAACAACGTTTTCTGCGA
>JAITUM010000174.1 GCA_031286305.1 Candidatus Fibrimonadaceae bacterium
AAAACAAAAAAAAAGAAAAAAAACCCAAAAGAAAAAAAAGGGGAGGAACAAGAGAGAGAGGTAAACCTTCTTTTATTTTTTTTATAATGCTTTACTATATTAAAAATTAGTAGTATAAACCGCAAGGAGAATATTTATGAACAATATAAAAGTTGGGCTAAAGTTATCTATGGCCTTTTTATTCTTATCCTTATTAGCTTTAGCCATGGGTATATACTTGATTGCAGGTATAATCGATGTTGATAAGCAAGCAGATGTACTGTACAAGCAGGGAGTGGTTCCCATGTCTTTACTTACAAAAACAGCCGAGCAAACCGTTCAGATGCAAGTTGCTGCCAGAGATTTTCGCTTAGCTGAAAATAATGTGCAACGTGCAGCAGCAATAAGAGTAGCCGATGCAGCGTATGAAGAGCTAAAGGGGTACCTAAATCAACAAATGCCGCTCGCATTAAACGAAGAGCAAAAAAGCCACATTAGTGGAATGTTAAGAGCTGCTACCAACTATCATAATATTCTTACAACCTTTAAAAACGGCAAATTGGAACTTTGCCCAAGTTCAGGCATGACTTTAACTAATTTCCCGCCGGCCTTTGTTGAAGCAAGCGATAAGATGATGGACGATATACACTTGTTGATAGATAAGAAAATTGGTTACACAGAGCAAATATCAATAGATACAACCAGTGTTTCTTCTAAAGCAATAAGAATGTCAATCATAATCTTAGCAGCCGTGTTTCTTCTTTCAGTAGGGCTTGGCATATATCTTACAATCTCTATCACCGGTCCATTGAAAATAGTGGTAGATGAAATTGTCAAAATGGAAAAAGGCGATATGACCACACTTACCGAATTAACTCGAAAAGATGAGTTTGGTATGCTTGGCCAAGCCTTGGATGGTTTAACCATAAAATTGCGTGATGTATTTAGAGTGCTGAATACCGATTCTGAGACCATGGCAAGTGCTAGCGAAGAGTTATCTACTATTAGCAGAGAATTAGCCAGCGGTGCCGAAGAAAGCGTAAACCAAAGCACAACGGTAGCCAGCACCACAGAAGAAATGGCTGTCAACATAAATGCAATGGCAAGTGGCGCAGAACAGGCTTCAGTTAATGCTAACGAGGTGGCTGGTGCTGCTGAGCAAATGTCCACCAACATGAACACCATAGCTGCTGCCATCGAAGAAATGAGTGCAAGCATTGCTGAAATAGCAAGCAATGCAAGTGAGGCCAAAATGGTTTCTGAAAATGCATCTACAAAGTCCAGTGAAGCATCTACCGCAATGAACAAATTAGGTTCGGCGGCCAAAGAAATTGGGCAGGTTACCGATGTAATCAAAAGGATAGCAGACAAAACCAATTTGCTTGCTCTTAACGCAACCATTGAAGCCGCGAGCGCAGGCGAAGCGGGCAAAGGGTTTGCAGTGGTGGCTGGTGAAATTAAAGAACTGGCCAATCAATCTGCCCAAAGTGCCGATGATATTGCGCGCAGAATAGAAAGCATACAGGCAGAAACGGGTGATGCCATTACTGTTATTCGCGATGTTGCTGAAATAATCGACAGGATAGACCAAAGCGTGATGACTATAGCCGGACACGTGGAGCAGCAAACAAAAGCCAGCAATGAAATTTCCAGCAACGTTTCGCAGGCCAATATAGGTTCCAAGCGTGTGGCCAGTGCCATTACTGAGGTAGCAAAAGGCGGCCACGATATAGCTCGTAACGCAGCAGAGGCAGCCAAAGGCGCAACGCATGTTAGCCACAATGTGATAGGTGTTAGCCAAGCTGCTAAAGGAAGTGCTCAGAGTGCTTTGCAGGTAAAGCAAAGTGCCGAAGAGTTAGCCAAGCTTGCCGGCGAATTAAAATCCGTTGTTGCTGAGTTTAAAGTGTAACGATTTCATCGTCTATGCGAACAAGGGCGCGGTCAGGAAGTAACCCTCAAAAATGCCGCTCCCAGTTCCATAACGCGAGGCAAGGCCAAATCGGTGGTTTCATTTTCAGGCAGTTCTTTGCAAAGAAGTTCCAAATCTCTTAAATTACCATCATTGCCTTCTTTAATGAAATTGTGAAGAATTTCGGCAATGCCTCTCTGCAACTCCTGATGGCAAAAAGTTGGGAACTTTCGCAAATCCGATTTTAATTTCCCTATTGATAATTGCCCGGCTACCGCTCTTATTTTTACGGTTTTTTCAACGGAAGAACCGGGCTGCAAACCGGGCTGCAAAATTTTGGTACTGAATGCGCGAGGTGTTAACGGATATTGTAGAGGTGCATTGGTTTGTGGAGATTGCAGGGGCAACCTTGCCGTTGCAATATTTTTTGCCTTTTCCGTTAAGCACTCCGCCTTATATTCCGTGAATGCAATCACCGTGTCTGCTAAACCCAAATAATCTCCGCAGGCTCCAACCACTATTATAAAATTTATTCCATGCTCCGCAAATTCTCTGATGCGGTCCGTTAAAGGGATGAGCGGCTCCCGATTTGAACCTATAAGCTCGCGCATTCTCAAATCTCGGATTAAAAAATTTACAGCAGAGGCATCCTCATCTATTAAAACAGTGCGAGCACCCAACTCCAACGCTTCCAGCAAATTTGCCGCTTGGCTGGTTGCGCCGCTTGCATTTTTTGTGGTAAAATTTTCCGTGCTTCCTTTTAGCGGGAGTTCTCTCACAAGCTGTGAAATATTTGTTCCGTTCACCACCCTGCCTTCTTCGGTTTTAACAGGAGTTGCACTTTTATCTATAACAATAAACTCCCTGCCATCATCCGGAATATGCGGGTAAACGGCTTCTTCCAAAGCGTGCAAAAAAGTAGATTTTCCATGAAAACCGCCGCCCGCTATAATGGTTATTCCTTTTGGTACTCCCATTCCGGCAATAGACTGACCATTTGGCAAATTCAAATTTACCAAGAGTTCCGGCGGAGAAACAAAAGGAACAGCATTTTGCAAAGGCATTTCTGATGTGCCGCTTGCTCTTGGCAAAATAGCTCCGTTCGGAACAAAGGCTGCGAGATTTTTTTCCGAAAGCTGTGAAAGCAAAAAATTTCTATTTGCCAAACACTCCATATGCGCTTTGCATTTTTCCTTGGGCAAATTATTCCAATACATCACTGTGGTCACCCAGTCAGACAAAGTTCCTATCAAAAGTTCGGAAGCTTTATCGCCTTCAATCCGCCTGTTTTCGCCGGGTAAATTTACGCTCGCCAAAATATGAACAGTTCCATTTTTAATATACAGAGAGTTTCGCTGCATAATTTGGGAACGTGCTTTAACAATGCTTATGTTCTCTGCATTTTCTGTGAATTGTCTCAGCAAAAAATCGGCAAGGGCAATTTCTTTTTCCTGATTATCAAACAAATCTTCGGGAAAACCGAGTGAAAGCATTTTTGCGGTGAGCATTATTCTGGAAGATTGCGCATGAGGGTCGCCCTGTATATGGGTCCATTTTAGCGTAAAATCGCCAAAGCCAAAATACTGCCCCTGCAAGCTCTTATACACGCCATAGGGTTTGCCGTGCATTTTTAGAAATCGTTGGTGAAGGTCTCTCATGTTTCGAGTACTCGTGTTATTTCGGGTATAATTTTTTCTGACATTTTATCTATGCAATCAAGTTGTTTAAATATGGCATTTTTTCTGTATAGTGCGGCATTATCTTCTATCCAACGATTTAAAGCAAGGCGACGTTCTTCGGAATTAAAACTTTTACTCTCTTTTTTTACATATTCCTCTGCAAGCCTGCTTTGGTCTTTCATAAATTCTGCCATATTGAAAACTTTATTGCTGTTTAGCACAAACATTTTCAGCGCAAATATCAAATCAGTTTGCCCAAAATCTTCTTGCATCTTTTTTATGAAATATTTTAATGCTTCAATATCTTTCAAAAAAAAGTCTATTGAGGCTTTCATTTCTAGCTCTTCATCCATAAGCGTAATGTAGAAATTAATCTCTCACAAATAAAATTGAACCGGCAAAAACCAAAGATATAACGATTATTTTTTGAAACGGGAACGGCTCGCCAAAAATTGCAAAGCCACCGAGAACAGGTACAATCAATCCGATAGCAGCGGAAAGCGGAATTACAAACAAAGCTCTGCCTCTGCGCAATCCAAGTTGCGAAAAAATGAAAGCGGCTATGTAAAACACAACAAAGGCTAAAATACGAAAGTCAACAGGTGGCGGAAACAAGCCGTCTAAAGAAATGCTTTTGTAAAAAATGGCAGAAAGCCCAAAACCAACGCCGGCACACAGGGAGTCTATTATTTCTGTTTTGCGAAAAATCAGGCAAATGGTAGCGAGCAATGCAAGCGCTGCCCAGGTATAAGACCAGAGCATTTCTTGGGAATGCAACTCGCCGGAAGCCTCGCCGGCAAAAAAACCTTCTAGCAAAAGCCCGCAAAAAATCAAAGTTATGGCAAAAGCAATTCTGCGAGTCATTGTTTCGCCCAAAATTCTCCAACCCAAAAGGGCCGTTAATGCAGGGTTCAAAGCCATAAACGGCTGAACCAAGCTTATATTATACTTTGCCACTGCCACATAATAAAGCAGGGTTGCAACTATGCTCAAAGATAAACCGCCAAGCCAAAATCTATTTTTAGTCAAAGACTTAACAGAGTCAACCGCCCTCAGCCCAATACTCATCAAAATATTGCCAAAAGCCAAACCAACCGCAGAACTTAATGTTAGAATAAAGAACATAGCTAACCGGCATCCTGAATTGAGAATTGAGAATTGAGAATTGAGAATACCCTTTCCGCTTTGCATTTCGCTGGTAAACAGCCGCAGGATGGTAATACCCTTTCCACTTTGCATTTCGCTGGTAAACAGCCGCAGGATGGTAATACCCTTTCCGCTTTGCATTTCGCTGGTAATAAGTTGTTGAGAGGTGAATATTCCCCTCTTGAGAAGTGGGTTGAGCGGTAAGAGAGGGGTGCCCGAAGGGCGGGGTGTGCCCTAGAGGAATTAATGTTGATTGAGGGGGTAGCCGCGCACGAAGTAGCGGCGAGGGGGAAACTTACCCCTACAAAATTAAAAAAACAGCAACTCATAATTCTCCATTCTCAATTCTCAATTAATTATAAACTTCTTTGTAAACCCAATAGTTTCCCAATACGCGTTTTACGTAGTCTCTGGTTTCCCAGTAGCTCACTTCTTCTACTCTTATGTCCCACGGCAAGGAACCGTGACTTGCAAGCCAGCGGTTGGTGGGTCTGGGACCTGCGTTGTATTCGCCTAAAATGCCTATGTAGTCGCCTTTGTGCTCGGTGGTCAAGTCATTTAGCAATCTAACTCCCAAGCGAATATTTAAGTATGCATTGTAGAGCATGTCTTTGTCAAAATTTTCTATACCCTCTCTCTTTGCCAAAAAATCTCCGGTTGTGGGCATAACTTGCATAAGCCCTCTGGCACCGGCGGGCGATTGAATTTGAGCATCGAACATGCTTTCTTGCCGCATAACGGAATATATAAAAAACGGGTCTATTGTTGCATGCCGCTTAACTTTTGCCTCATGCGGAACCGGAAAAAGAAATTGAAGAACCTGCGCTGGAACATCAACCATTTTTTGTCTTGGAACTATTTCCAAAAAATTGCGCGCCAATCTTTGCGCCAAAGCATATTCGCCGTTTTGTATAAACATAACGCCATATCTATAATAAAATTCAGGACGATTTCTATGGAATTTCAGAGCTTCATTGTAAAAAGCAAAAGCCTCTTGTTCAAAGCCGCTGCGAAGCAAAATGCTTACCTGCTCCAAATGCAAGGTGCCAACAACCGAGTCTCTTCCCGTTCCCTCTTCTTGCAAAGCTCTCAACCAAACGATGGCGGCAGAATCCGTTGTTTTAACACTTAGTTTTGGAATGTTGTCAGGAAATTTATATTCCTCCAAATTCTGTTTTGCCCGCCAAGCATAATATCCAAGCGGAAAATCCGATATAACGGCAAAGTATGCATTTGCGGCAGAATCTTTATTTCCCAGCAGTCTTTGGCACTCCGCGTAAAAATAGAGAGAAGCACTTCTAGGCATTAATCCTAAGCTGTCGCTTGCAGCCTCTGCGAATATTTTTGCCGCTTCCGCATATTTTTCTTCCTTAAAATTTATAAAACCAACTCTGAATTTTGCCCATTGCCTGCGCTGATTTCTTCCGAAGTTTGAGTCGTAGAGTTGTTCGTATGTGTCAATAGCGTTTTTGTGTTCCTTTGCCTGTTCAAATTCCAAAGCTTTTACCCACAGGCGATTTGCATTCTTAGTGCCAAAGGGAGCGTTTTCATCAACAACAACTCTGTCTGTTCTTTCTGCGCATCTTTCTTTTCTTCTTCTGCACATGGCTGCAATAAAATCTTGGTCTTTTGAATTTGGAACCAGCCTTCGCAAAGCAAGGAATGCGGAGTCGCTATATTGGCCTCCGGCTCTAAAAATTGCAAAATAGTTTGCAATTGCGTTTTCCGTTTCTTTTATTGTTTCTTGTTTTGCCGCCAGTTTGAATCTCAAAAAATTTTCATGATTTGTGTTTGGCTTGAATTTGAGCCGTTGTTGCAGAGAATCCATTTTAGCTTCTTGTTCAATTTCCGGGTCGCGCAGAATTCCTTCCACCAAAATGCGGTCTGCATGTTCCCATGATTTTTTGTTATTTTTTATGCTTCTCATACTCAGCAAAATCTTTCTGCTTTCCTCAATATAACCTCTTTCCAGTTCGCACTTGGCAATTCTAATCGCAATCGGGCCATATAAAAGCTCCGGAACTTTTTCCGAAAGCTCCATATAAATGGAGTAGGCGCTGTCCCACTTTTTATCGTTATAGAGCGCCGCCGCTTTTAAAAGTTCTTCTGAAACAGGATCTGTCTCTCTGTGCAGAAGCTTTCTTTTAAGCACATCCGGAGGCAACAACTCAAGCTCTTCGTCTTGAGCAACTGCAAAAAAACAAATTAAAAATATCAGAAATAGACTCTTCATTTGAGAGTTAATTTAGAAAAAGGGGAAAGCATTCCCCTCGCTGCAACCGCTCCGCGTTTTTCGCTACCCCTTCCTGCCCTTACTAGCTAACTTATTATTTTCTATATTACATACCAATAACACAAAAGAGGATTTTATGACAGCTTTCCCGCAAGGAGCGGAATTATTGCAAGTTTTGGAAAAAGAGTCCAAGTTGCCGGGGTCTTCCATAAACCTGAGCCTGCTAAGGCGATTTATAAAGGAAGCCACGGATGAACAGATTGCTTTGTGCCTAAACGCACTAGACCAAAAGCCAGACCCAAATTCACCGGCTACATTTGTCGCTATGTGCGGAATAGCCGCTTCCGGAAGCCCGGAGCTTTTTAGAAAAGCAGCAAATAGCGATAATTGGCGAATAAGGGATTCTGCAGTTTTTGGTTTGCAGAACCTGGGGGCAAAGGATTTGGATTTGCTTTACTCTGTTTTTGAGTCGTGGGATAATGCGAATTTGCTGGAAAAGAGATGCATTGCCGCAACGCTTTGCGAACCGGCTCTTATTGGAAAAAAAGCAGAAAAAATTCTCGGTATTTTGAATGATTACATGGAAATTATAGAGTTGTCTAAGAATGTTAAAAGCGAAGAGTACAAGGTGTTTAAAAAAGCCATGGGTTATTGCATAAGCGTTGCTGTTGCGGCAAGCCCAGAAAAAGGAAAGGAATTCTTTGAGGAATGGATGCGCTCTCCAAGCCAGGAGATTCGCTGGATTTTGAGCGACAACCTAAAGCACGACCATTTACGCAAAGTAGATTCCAAGTGGGTGGACGCTCAAATCGAAGCTCTCAGCGACGTGGAATAGTTTAGCAATGGTATTTAGTAATCAATGATTTACTTTACTATATTCAAGACACTTGCACTTGTAGCTCAGCTGGATAGAGTGTTGGCCTCCGAAGCCGAAGGTCGCGCGTTCGAATCGCGCCAGGTGCATTAAAAGCTAAAAAAAACTAGGTTTTTTCTTAGTATTTACTATAGTAATTAATGATTAACTCAATGTTTGGGTATAGGGTATGGGGTATAGGGTATAGGGTATAGGCAATGCAAAAAAACATTGTTTTTAAGCAACTCCCTTCCCGCTGAACATTTCGCTGGTGAACATCCGCAGGATGGTTAATTTAGTCGTTTATTTGTGCAGTTCC
>JAITUM010000024.1 GCA_031286305.1 Candidatus Fibrimonadaceae bacterium
CATCCCCCCTAAACAAGGAGAAAACTATGAATAGAACAAAACCTATTCTCGCGGCGGCTATTTTCATAGCCATGGCATTAACCCTTTCCTGCTCCGACGATGATGGCAGTGATTCGGATCCGGGTGGCAGTTCGTCTAGCGTAGGCGATATCACCCTAGACTCACAAGCTTATCTTTGCAGCTATGGCAGCAATTGTAGCATGGCGCCGCCATATACTGGCAGCGGAACCATTAGGATAGTGCTACGAGAACAATGTGATAATGAACCTTGTGCCAAAGAAGAGATAGATGTAGGTAAAGTAGAAAACGGAGATATTTACTTGCAACTTCCGTCCAGTATATCCGACAAATATTTGTCTGATATAGATGAACCCTTCAAAGATACTGATGATTGCCAAACAACGAAAAATACCATCCAATTCTCTTCGGAAGATGCAAGATTCATCAATCTTTTTGAAATTCGTTTGTATGCCGAAGATGGATTAACATATCTGCTAGTTGTTGGATATATAAACTCTGACAATAGTATTATCACTGAAATGGGTTTTGTGCATAATATATATTCTACAAAAGCAGTTAAAGTCACCGGCGAATATGAAAAAAAATGTGGCGATTATTTAACAAAAGAAACAACGAATATAGATCTCAAGGCAGGCTGGAATAAGTTGCCTCAACATCAAGAGATATCCGGCTATAATACTTTTATTAACACCAGTTCAAACCCGAGCGTTTTAAAAGAAGATGTAAAATGGTTATTGCTACCGCTTGACCATCCACAATAGGAGAAAACTCATGAAAGCACTTATTCTTTCCTCGAAAATCGCGGCTATTTTCATAGCCATGGCATTAACCCTTTCCTGCTCCGACGATAACGGAGACAGCCCGGGCTCAAGCAGCTCATCCGACACAGGCGGTGGCGGTGATACTTTCACTGACTCTCGTGATAATCAAACTTACAAGCAAGTTAAGATTGGCGAGCAGATTTGGATGGCTGAGAATTTGAATTACAACGCGAGCGGCAGCGTATGCCACGGCAATGCTCCTGCCAAATGCGATATTTACGGTCGTCTTTACGATTGGGAAACGGCTACGAAAGTTTGCCCGGAAGGCTGGAGTTTGCCTAGTAATGATGAATGGACAACCTTAACGAATTTCGTTGGCACAGAACCCGGAAAAAAATTAAAGGCAACTAACGGCTGGATCAATGAGGGCAACGGCACTGATGTTTTTGGTTTTGCTGCTCTTCCGGGCGGCGGCGGCACTGGTTTTGATGGCAACTTCCCTGAAAATGAAGTCAACAACGGTTTCTGGTGGAGCGCCACTGAGTACGATAATAACAATAATTTCGGCAGTGCTTATTTCCTAATTATGGAGTACAAGCACCCTATGGCCTTTCTATTCTATGACAGCAAGAAACACCTGTTTAGCGTTCGCTGTCTCAAAAACTGAAGGTAAAAGACATGAAATTTGCACATCATTTCCCAACCAATGTAGCTCTACATACCGCTTCCCAAACAACGAAGCTCAGCATTCCGCTTGTCCCATGTCCCAAGCACAAGGATTTACATTTCAACATCCCCCCCAACAAGGAGAATCAATCATGAATAGAACAAAACCTATTCTCGCGGCGGCTATTTTCATAGCCATGGCATTAACCCTTTCCTGCTCCGACGATAACGGAGACAGTCCGGGTTCAAGCAGCTCATCCGGCACAGGAGGCAGCTTTGAGTTGCCTGACATCTCAAGCCAATTGTGTATACGAGTACGAGGTGATAGCCCAGGTGAGTGTATAGAATACAAAGGCAGTGGAGAAATAAAATTCTTTTATGGTTATGAGACATATGACGTGGAAAAAGATAAGTATACTGCACAGTTTGATTCCATACCCGCCGGTAAAATTCAAAATGGGCAAATAGTATTTGATGAAACATTTGATTTTCCACAAAATGTAGATAGCAAGTATTTAAGAGATATTACAGACTCCTTTTTTGTTTCTTGCGATGGTTTTAATGACTGTGAAAGCAATGTTTCCTATACGCAGAATATTTCTATGGCATGGGGGTTTTTCGTGGCTGTTATTCCAGGCAGAGAGCAATGCATGCTTACGATGGGTGTGCGAGGGAGGGAAGGAGTAGGAGCTTGGCATCTTTACGCTTCAGCATCCGGACAGGTAATGGGAACTACTCTTGAAAGCAATAACTATTCTGATGCAGAATATCAAATTTATGATATGAATTTTTCAAAAGGTTGGAATATGTTTTATCTAACTAGTGTATATACTCATGAAAACGGCGAAGGATTTTACGAAACATCAACTTCCACAGATCCAAAGCTAATAGAAGGCACATTGGAATGGATAACAGGTTGCGGCGACAACTAGGAGAAAAACCATGAACAAAACAAAGTTAATTTTGCTTTTTTCGCTGTCTTTGATGATAAGCGAAGCTATGGCGTATACGCCTGTTATAATAGACAACAAAGATATTGTAACTCGCTATGGCAGGCTTGTGAGTTGCGGTAACAAAATTTGCGGCGAAAAAACCGGCGGCGAAGCGGTGCAGGTTAAAGGCCCTAGCCTATATTGGAGCAATCAGGACTGGGGCGGACATGTGTTTTTTAAAAAAGAAGCCATAGATGCTTTTGTTGATGGCTGGAATGCCTCAATTATCCGTGCACCCTTGAGCATTGAGCCTGGTTCTGGTTGGGGTTATGAAGATAAGCCCGAAGAAAACTGGTCTCTTGTTGAAACTGTTGCAGAGGCAGCCATAGACAGAGATATTTATGTTATTATAGATTGGCATGCTCATAATGCGCATGAAGATTGGGCCATAGGTTTCTTCACAGATGATAACAAAGCAGGAAAATACTGCAATGTTCCCAATGCGATTTATGAAATTTACAATGAGCCTGTTGAATCCGGAACAGATGGCTGGGAAGCAATTAAAGCGTATTCTAATAATGTTATAAAAGCGATTCGCGATAAGGGTTGCAATAATTTAATTTTGGTAGGTACGCCTTTTTATAGTAGCGAAGTGGATATTGCTGCCAACGACCCGCCAACCGATTCGGAAAATAATTATGCGCTTGTTTTCCATTTTTATGCCGATGCTCATAAAATAAACAGTGCGCCTTGGCCCATTAGACCGGAAGGTATGACTCGTGGTGACATTGTTAGAGATGCACTCAATAAAGGCATTCCCGTATTTGCAAGCGAATGGGGAACTAATGACGCTTTTGGCGGCGCATCTAACCTTGTGGAAGCCGATAAATGGCACGCATTTTTAGATGAAAATAAAATATCGTGGGCTGCTTGGTCTGCACATTATATAGAAGTTATGTCGTATTGGGATCATAATCCTTTAACATTAGACAAAATTTTCGGTGAAAATCTTTTGCACTGGACAAATCCAAATTATATGATAACAAATGGTCGCTATATTTATCATTTGCTTACAGGAAAAGATACTACAGTAACAGGAGTAGATGTTGATTGGCCGAAATTTACCGGAAATACATCCTCAATAGCAACTTCAGATTACGGTGCTTGGTCTGAGAAAGGCAATCATCAAGTTGAAGATATTGCTAATGGAGGCAGTTTAACAGTTCCCGGAGATAATTTTTATGCTGGGTTGGGTGCATGGATTGGCACCGGCAAATTGGATAAATGCCAATACGGAGTTGCCTATTCTTACAAAGGCGCAGCTCATTATTTTGCTCTCGCTTTTGCTCTCGCCGATGAGCGGGAATTGGAGTTTCTCAGCGGTAGAGCTCTTGAAAGGGCAGATGACTGGACAAGGGTGGATGTTTCCTGGTTATACTTTGATATAGATGAAGATGATAAGTCGCTTTTTTATAAGTTTTTTTGGAAGATTAAAACTTTCAAAGCAGACCAAATCAGTGATAATTTGCAAATAAAAGATGTTCTTTGTTTAGATCCGTTTATTATTGACTGGCCGGAATTTACAGGAAATACATCCTCAATAGCAACTTCAAATTACTACGCTTGGTCTGAGAAAGACAATCATCAAGTTGAAGATATTGCTAATGGAGGCAGTTTAACAGTTCCCGAAGCTAATTCTTATGCTGGGCTGGGTACGTGGATTGGCGCTGGCAAATTGGAAATTTGCCAATACGGAGTTGCTTATTCTTACAAAGGCGCAGCTCATGATTTTTTTCTTGCTGATGGTGAACATGAGTTTCTCAGCGATAGATCTCTTGAAAAGACAGATGATTGGACAAGGGCGGACCATTCTTGGGCTTACTTTAATATAGATGAAGATGATAAGTTGCTTATAAATTCTTTTATTTTGAGGCTTTCAATTGAAGGAGCAAACCAAAGCGATCTGCAAGTAAAAGATGTTCTTTGTCTGGATCCGCGTCTTCCTTCAAGCAGCAGTTCCGGCGGCAATTCGTCAAGTAGCGGTGCGGTTGATCCATCGAGCAGCAGCACGGTTGACCCATCGAGCAGTTCCGGCGGCGATTCGTCAAGTAGCGGCGTGGTTGATCCATCGAGCAGCAGCACGGTTGACCCTTCAAGCAGCAGTACGGTTGACCCTTCAAGCAGTTCCGGTTCAACTCCCATTTTATTGTCTAAAATTGCCACCGCCAACCAAGCCTCGCAAATTTACAACGGCATAAATTTGCAAGCAACAAACAACGCTGTTGTTGAGATTTACAATTTGAAAGGAAATCTCGTAAACAGGCAGAATTTTGGCGGCGGTGTTTATACGGTATCGCTTGGGAATTTGCCAAATGGAATGTACCTTGTGAAGGTGTCGTTTGGCAGCGAAAAACGAATTTTGCGAGTGCCGGTGAGGTAGAATTTGACCCCTATAAGTTTTTCATATCGGCATGCTTGGGACAAGGGACAAGCGGCGTGCAAAACTACGTTGTCCGGGACAAGGGAGAACGGGC
Organism: Candidatus Fibrimonadaceae bacterium; assembly: GCA_031286305.1. GTDB lineage: Bacteria > Fibrobacterota > Fibrobacteria > Fibrobacterales > Fibrobacteraceae > Fibrimonas. The sequence goes on from JAITUM010000024.1 coordinate 4,915, forward strand.
GTGCAACACTACGGTGTAGAGGGCAAGGGACAGTGGAGATGCTAGACTACGCCGCCTCATTAAAGAA
>JAITUM010000251.1 GCA_031286305.1 Candidatus Fibrimonadaceae bacterium
ATTTTGACCTTGACTTTGGAAACGATGATATTGTTCAATATCTTTCTCTTTCCAATGACAATTACCCAGAAATCAGGTATGGTTACATAAATTTGGTATTTGTTCGGCTTGGCAAGTTCAAGAAATCTAAGAGTGAATGTAAGACCTTGCAGGACAGGCTAATGTTTTCTTTGCGTAATGCTCATAAGCTTAGGGAAAAACCCTCTGAGTTCAGTGAAGAAGTGTTTGACAAGATTTTTGACATTGCTCGAATTTCTAATTTTACTCTTATTGAGAGAGATAGTTATGAGGCTGCTATGAAGAATGAGCGTGACAGGTATGCTGCGTTGAAGTATGCCAAGGAAGAAGGTCGCAACGAGGGTTGGGAAGAAGGCGACAAGGCTGGTTTTGGTCGTGGTCGTGAAGAAGGCCGCAACGAGGGTCGTGAAGAGTTGTTTGCTCTTTTGGAGAGCGGTGTTTCTTTGACCGAAGCTAAGCAAAAGTTTGGGTTATTATAACACCTTTCCGCTTGGTATTATTTGTGGGTAAAGGGAAGCCGCATTGGCGAGTAATTAATGGCTATTAACTTCACGGCAAATATGAAGGTTCTCCAGAAGCTCGCCGGCTCGCTTCCTAGGTAGCGGAAAACGCCGTAGGCGGTTGAAGCGAGGGGGAACTACCCGCGCTTCGCACGGTTCACCAGCGAAATGCAAAGCGGGAAGGGAGTTCCCCCTATTCTATTGGGAAACAATTTGAAAAAAAACAAAAGTGCGGAAAATAGGGAGTCCCATATACGATACTAAAATTTACTATATTATAGCGTATAAAGGACTTTCGCTAGGATTAAAGATGCAAAATAAAGAAATTTTTGTTTATTTCGACAGCACCGACCTTGCCTTCATAGGTCTGCTGCGCTCCGCTATTGTTCGCGGCAAAGAGGTTTTTAGCTTTAACGCTTCTAACGAATATATTAAAAACGAAGCTTTTCGTTTTTTAGACCCGGACTTAGGGCAATTTAGCGGCTCTCAATATTTGCGTTCTGAAAAGCCGAATTTTGGAATATTTATGGATTCCGCCCCGGATAGATGGGGCAGGTTGCTCTTGAGAAGGAGAGAGGCAATAATTGCGAAAAAAGAAAAGCGCCGAGAAAAAACTTTGCTTGAAAGCGATTACTTGCTGGGAATTTTTGATGGAAACAGAATGGGAGCATTGAGGTTTAAAGCACAGCCAAACGGTGCTTTTTTAGATAATAATGCAGATTTGGCAGCTCCACCTATAACCAGTTTAAAAATGTTAGAAGAGTCTAGCTTAATGCTGGAAAGTGAAAAAAATGTAAATGAAAAATGGTTGCAAATGCTTGTTGCGCCGGGATCTTCTTTAGGTGGCTCAAGACCAAAAGCAAATGTTGTAGATAAAAAAGGAAATTTATGGATTGCAAAATTTCCCAGCAAATTAGATGACTTTGACAAAGGAGCTTGGGAGGCAGTTACTTGCAAATTGGCAAGGATGTGCAAAATTACCGTTAGCGATTTTTTTATAAAAAAATGCACTTCAAAATACCACACTTTTTTAACACTGCGCTTTGATAGAAAAGGCAAAAGAAGAATACACATTGCAAGTGCAATGACCATGCTTGGTTATTCGGATGGCAACACAGAAGATGCAAATTGGCTTGAAATTGCAGAGTTTATAATTAAGCATGGCGGCAGTGTTAAAGCAGATTTAGAGGAATTATGGCGGAGACTTGTTTTTAGTATTGCGATTTCTAACAGCGATTGTCATTTGCGAAACCATGCATTTATTTTAAATGAAAACAAAACCTGGAGTTTAACGCCTGCTTACGATATGAATCCAGACCCTTATGCAACGGGGTTGGCACTGAACGTAAATGAAAATAATAACTCACTGGATTTTGATTTGGCATTGGATGTTGCTCCTTTTTTCCGTGTTCAGGCAAAGGAGGCAAAGGAGACTTTGCAATTAATAAAAAAAACTGTTGGAAAATGGCAACAAGTTGCCGCTGAGTTTAAAATTCCCAAAAAAGAAATTCAAAAAATGGAGCGAGCGTTTTATGCCAAAACCGAGTAAAATAATTTTATTACCAAAGCAGGAAGTTCTGCTACGTACATTAGGCGAGCAAATAAAGCTTGCTCGCTTGCGAAGAAATTTATCTGCAGAGCAGCTTGCGGAGCGAGCTGGAATTGCACGCACCACGCTTTTAAGGCTGGAGCATGGAGATGGCGGAGCCGCTCTTTCTACGCTAATCAAAACACTTTTTGCTTTGGGTTTGGAGCGAGATATTTTGCTTGTAGCAAAAGACGATTTGATGGGCTATCGCATGCAAGATGCGGGACTGTTGGTGAAAAAACGCGCAAAAAGTTGACAAACCCGCTAAATTTTGCTATATTTGTGTTATCTGCAAAAAAAGCAGGTGCCTCCCGCCTCTAATGTTGGGGGCGGGCTAAAGACCGTAGGGAGAACATTTATGGTAAAAGACTACGAAACCATGGTGGTTATAGACGCTATGATTTCTGATGAAGCAATAGAGAATGAAATAGCCTCTGTTGAAAAGAAAATACTGACGCACTCAGGAGAAGTCAAGAGATGCGACAAGTGGGGAAAGCGCAAACTCGCTTATACAATCAACAAACAAACGCACGGCTTTTATGTGATATTCTATTACAAAGCAAGCAAAAGCATTGTTTTAGATTTGGAGCGTGGTTTCAATATTAACACAAATATCCTGCGCTACTTAACCCTTACCGATTATCCGCTAACAGAGATAATTTACAACCAAGATCATATCAGCAGCTCGGAAGATACTGTTGGTTTTGATATAGACTATGGAGATGCAGACTAATGACTTTCGAAGAAAAAAAGAACGAACGCAACAACGTTCCGCGCAAAAAAAACTGCTGGTTTTGTGAAAGCAAAATCCATTTCATAGATTACAAGGATGAAGCCATGCTTCGCCGCTTCCTTTCTGACCGTGGCAAAATTTTGCCCCGCCGTTTGTCCGGAAATTGCGCGAAACATCAGCGTGCGCTCATTGAGGCCATTAAACGCGCCCGTCATGTGGCACTGCTTCCATTCGTAGCAGATTCTTTGAGGTAGGAGGAACCATGGAAATTATTCTTAAAGCAGATGTCCAGCACTTGGGAAAACTACTTGATGTGGTTCAGGTTAAAAGCGGTTATGCCCGCAATTTCTTGTTCCCCCGCAACCTTGCAATGCCGGCTACTAGAGAAGCAAAGCGCACTCTGGAGAAAAACCGCGAAGCTATGGAAGCCTTGTTCCGCAAGGAACTTGCAGCCTCCGAAGATATTGCCACAAAAATTTCCGCAACGCAGATTACCATAGAGCGTAGCGTTGTGGAAAATGAAAGGCTTTACGGCTCGGTTTCCTCTTCTGATATTGCGGCATCTCTCAAAGCCTTAGGTTTTAACATTGCAAAGAGGCAGATTGTTTTGGCTGAGCCTATAAAACAGCTTGGCAATTACTCCGTTCCTGTTAAAGTGTTCTCCGGCGTGGAAGCTACGCTTTCCGTTTGGGTCACAAACAAAAAAGAAGGCAAAGCTTGAAGAAAGTTTTCGTTGATGGGCAAGAAGGCACAACGGGTTTGCAGATAAGAGAAAAACTGCTGGCCCGCAAAGATGTGGAGCTTTTGGAGATTGAACCTGAGCTTCGCAAAGAGCCTGCCCGTCGAGCGGAACTTTTAAATTCAGCCGACTTTGCTTTTTTATGCCTGCCGGACGATGCTGCAAAAGAGTCTGCATCGCTTGTGACAAATCAGAGCACTGTTGTAATAGACACGAGCACAGCGCATCGCACAAATGATGCCTGGGCTTATGGTTTGCCAGAGCTTTCTCCCGAACACAGGGAAAAAATCAAAAATTCAAATCGGATAGCAAATCCCGGTTGTCATTCAACTGGTTTTTTGCTTGCAATTTATCCGCTCATAACAAAGGGTATAATGAAAACGGATGAAAATTTGGTTTGCTACAGTTTGACCGGTTATAGCGGCGGCGGCAAAAAAATGATTGCGGATTATAAAGAAGCTCTTAGTCAAGTAAAATTTGAATCAGAATCCGTGCTTGCTTCAAAGCCCTATGCTCTTGGTCTTCGCCACAAGCATTTGCCTGAAATGCAACTCATAGCAAAACTCGCAAAACCGCCTTTGTTTAATCCTATTCTTGGTCCTTACAGTCAAGGCATGGCAGTCACTGTTAGTTTGTTCCCTAATATGCTCAGCGGTATGTCTTTTGACGAGCTGAGAGTTTTTTTGAGCGATTATTATAATGGCAGCGAATTTGTCAGCGTTGTTGCTGCAAACGAAAATCCTCTAACCTTGGACCCTACTATTTGCAACGGAACCAACAATGCAAAAATCTTTGTGTTTGGGCACGAGGAGCATGGGCAGGTAACTGTGGTTTTGGATAATCTAGGCAAAGGCGCCAGCGGAGCCGCTATTCAAAGTATGGATTTAAAAAACTCCTGTTGAGTGGGGTTGGTTTTCTATATTACACAAATAATCTAGGGGATGATATGGTTATTGAATTTAAATTGAACGAGCGTAAGGCTGTTGAAGCTGTTCTTTGGTTAATTCAAAAGGGAGAGGCCAATATGTATCATATTTGGAAAATGCTGTTTGAAGCCGATAAATATCATTTAAATAAATACGAAAGACCTGTCACAGGTGATACTTACGTGGCTATGGAATATGGAACTGTTCCGAACTGGCTTTATGGTAAAGCTTGTAAACAAATTGGTATTGGTTTTTATAAAGCTGGAAAGTCGTTGTTTGCGGAACGTAATTATATAGGAAAGTTTTTCTCCGAGTCGGACATAGAAGCTTTGGAAATGGGGTATAAAAAATATGCAAATTTAGACTTCAATAGCGTTAGAGATATAAATCATGAAGAACCAGCTTGGCAAAAAAACTGGGCTAAAAGAGGAATTTTAAAATGCGTTGATATACCTTTTGAGGATATTGTAGAAGATGCTCTATTGCGGGAAGACTTAAAAGAAACTGCCAGACTAACGGTAATATGATGTTTGAAATATCAGAAGTAGTTCTAGCAAATACAACAAAAATTATACAAGATAGAGATAAAAAACTTTTTGTCCGAATATCTGTTACTAATGAAAAATTTTTAATTATCAATTCTCGTGAAAGTGAAGGAAGTATCAAAATAGAATCAGCTACATATAGTTTTTTAAGACATGATAGCTACATTGCCAGTTTTAGAACATTTGTTTTAAAAGAAGATGAAATAATTAAAAAATTAGAAACACTCAACTATGACGACATGGTTAAAATATTGAATATGATTAAAAACTCAAAGTTCATATCACAAGATGAAAAAGAAGAAATAGTCATTGACTTGGAAGAGTATATAACGAATTATACAAAAAACAAATTGAAAAATAAATTTAATAAAAGGTAATGGTTGGTTGGGGCATTTAAAGTATAGATTTAAAAAACTCCTGTTGAGTGGGGTTGGTTTTCTATAGTAAATGCTGATTTACTCGGCAGTGGCTAGTGGCTAGCATTTTGCAAAAAAAACAGCTAAATTTGCTCAAAAACCATGATTTAAGTATTTTAACTAGTCACTAACCACTAGTCACTAACCACTACATTGAGTTAATCAT
>JAITUM010000031.1 GCA_031286305.1 Candidatus Fibrimonadaceae bacterium
ACAACCCCAATAATTTTGTCAGCTATTCCGGACAAGATTTGATAGACTTTATTTCCAAAGGAGGAACAAAATGAAAAGGAATCTTTACCTCGTTTTTTTTGCGGCATGTTTTTTGTGCAGCAATGCTTTTGCCACTTTAGAAGCTGCAAGAGACAAATACAAAACAATGCATGCTCCATTGAACAGCAAAGACACTGTTCATTTTATTGCAAGAGACACTTCCTTTTATACCCCAAATAGTACTTGCGGTCAGGTTAGTACTAGCAACTTTACAGTTACAAATCTTAGAATAAAAAATGAATACTATTGGCAAAGCAAATCTGAAACCGGCTCTCTTATTGACCATTTCCACTGCCTTTTTCGCATAGTTGAGGTCACTTACGAAGTGAAATGCCAAAACGGTTTGTATTACGAAGGAAAAGAATATTTATTAGGCACTACTAAAAAACGAAATGAGGCTTGGAGTACTAATAGCCAAAGCAACGCATTTAAAGCGGAAGCGCATGATTGGCAAAAACATCCATTGGAATCGTTGCTTCCGGATGGAACAATAGTTAATGAAAACGGAAGAAGCTATAATAATCCAATTGAAAAGTTAGATGAGAATAGAAAGCGTGAAATTTTAGCTCGTTGGTTACAGCAGATAGTTTCTTACCCTGAGTATACATTTACAGGTACTCCGGGTAAACTTCCTCGCCCCGTTTTGCTTGTGCATGGATTAGGGGGTAATTACGGACAATGGGGGGTTAAAACTTATGATAAAATCAAAAATCGTTCTGAATTTAAAAACGGCCAAGTGCAGAAGAATGGGTATGAAAATGGCAGCCTTCCTGATTTATTGGCTCGTAGCAACAATCTAAACACAGCAGATAGTGCCAGCATAAACAGCAATGGCATCTATTTTTTCCAAGCAGCTGATATTAGTTTTCCTCACTGGAGCATCAGTCCGTCTGATACCTCCCTTTTATCCAGCCTGAACCTTCCGCCTGAATCGGCCGCTTTGTTGCAAATGAACATGAATGTACCTCTGCCCAGTCCTATATCCCAATCCAGAGATCTTTATAATAAAATAGCTTCTGTTATGGATGATTTCTACCAGAAGCAAAATATAGATTGGCGTTCAAGTAATGCGTACCAAATAGACTTGGTTGGTCATAGCCAAGGTGGTTTGGTCATTAGGGAAATGCTTAGAGGTTTGCGAGACAACCCAGGAAGTGTTATAGAGACTGGTGTTGCAAACGCTGCTAACCACATAAATCGCGTTATAACCGTAAACACTCCTCACTTTGGCAGTGTACTCGCAACTCCGTTGGATAAGTTAAATGAAATAGAACAAGATTTTTATGGAATAGCCAGATTGATAGAAGACATTGATAATCCGAAAGATACTAGCCATGATTTGATAAAAGCCAAGCTTAGCATGAACTTTTGGGAAAAAAACAGGGCACTGTATAATTACGCCGGCATAGGACTTCCTGCTACCTCTACCACAATTTTAGGATGCATATATTCTGTTGTTCTTTGTGTTATTTACACAGAGATTGTATCAGAAACCGATGCCTATTTGACATTGAAAGGCCCTTATATAGGCCCTTACGAACCTATATTGGAAATTCGCAGCATTGTTAAAAAGACAATAAAGCCCGGGCTTATAGAAGCTTTATCTGAGTTTTCAGAAATGCTTAAAGACTCTCGCAAGGCTGAACATTTATACAAAAAAGGCCCTTTTATGACTAGGCTGAATAATAATTACAATAATTTTTTCCCCCTTCGCCCGGATGGCAGCAAAATAACCATGCTTCCCATGTATTCGGATTCCACACACAGAGTTCTTCCTGAACTTCTTGGTGAGGCCAGCGAAGAGGCAGACAGATTATGCTCTAGAGGAGAAAACAACCCCAACTGTTTTGCTATAGGATTAATTCTAAAAGAGTACATTTATAATATGAGCGTTAAAGAAAAAGGAGCCGGCTTTAAGTTTTCCGAACCTGAATTTGACAATGAATTTTGGAAGGTGCTTCAAAGCCTTTATAGCGATTGGCTCACGCAAAGCGATATGGTTGTAGAATCAAGCAGCCAAAAATTTGTCAGCAGCAATAATTTGCCTGATAACGTCAATTTTCTTGAACCACGCCCTTACGCCATACGCTCCGCCACCTCATACGATCCTATTGTGGTTCACGGACCTTTTGGCAAGCCCCCTATCAGCAAATACCGAAATGCACCTCAACAGGGTCACGACCTTCTCTGCGCTTTGTCTCCTGCTTGCGACAATGCTTATGTCAGAGCTATGCAAAGCGGTCGTCGTCGCGCAGTTATAAGGCTTTCTGATGAACTGGCCAAGGGAACATACAAGGAAAGATCAGTTGAAATTGCCGGCGATTTGGACGTGGCTCCAATTTACACATCCGAAGGTCTTCAGGGACTTTCCGTTTCAGCGAATGGCGAAACTATATTAACCGCCCAATATGAGCCAGGAAAAGGTTCTTCCATTGATTTGGAATTTACCCAGCCAATAGCTCAACCTGCTTCGCAAGATATAATGCCTTTGGCAATGAACGCTCCCGCCACTCTAGTTGAGCAATCTGTTGTGGTAGGTCCGGAAATAGCAACGCAACCTGCCATATCTCGCAAAGGTGATTCCATTTCTATTTCTTTTATGAACTACTCCGGCAAGGCATTCAAGAAAGATTATTTTTTGCCCGGGCTTCCCAATAATTTGACTATAAGCGTTATAGCAGAAAGCAATGCGGTAATGTCTCCGGTTATAGTAGGCAACGCAACAGCTGCAAATTTGGAAACGCAAAAACCTCCAACTCCTCCTCCCAGCCATCATCTCGCCCCTATTACTCTTGCTGCTTTGCATCGCGAGGCTAGAGGAGAACATGAAACCAACACATCTAGACCGCGTTTCTTGGTTTATAATAATGCAAGCGATACCCTTGAGTTTTCAAAAGTAGCTTATTACTTTACCGCAGATCCAGCTAGAATGCCTAAAGTTGTGGTGGATTATCCACAAGTTCCTGTTTCTGTTGAAAACCTTGGCGGTGACCAGTGGCGTTTTGTGCTTGATGTAGGCAACCAAAAAATAGCTCCCAAAACATTCTATCCATCAGCGGATGGTTGGCAGATAAGGGTACACTATTCCGACTGGTTTGAGTATAAACATCTTGATGATTGGTCTGCAGATTATAGCTTGGGGCAGGTTCAACTCAATCGTAAAATCGTAATTTACGATAGAAACGATAAAATAATCTGGGGTAATGAAGCACCTGGCTTTGAGAACGAAGACAATGGAATAATTCCAGCACCAAAAGGTACGCTGGCATGGCAAGACGATGCTCCTTGGGAAACGAACACTTTTAAGCCTAGAGTAACAGTAAAGAACATTGGCAGCATTGCTCTTTCCGATTACCACGCCCAGCTTTGGTTCCGCGTTCCTCAAGGCAAGAATCTTCACATTCCGGCACCCAACGCTTGGTACACTCCGGAATCACAAACTTCTGCAAGGAACGTAGGAGGCAGGGTTTGGATGCTGGATATGCACTTCAACAAGCATATATTGTATCCAGACGCTTCTGTTAGCGAGGGTAATATTGGCTTGAATTTAACGGATTGGAGTACTTTCGACAAAATTGTTTGCGGCATTGCTCTTAAAGACAAAGACGGGAATATATTGTTTGGCAGGGAACCAAGCGTTGAAGAGTGCGAGAGTTACAAAGGTCCTGACTTCCTGCTGGCTTTTACCATGAGAAACTGGAATTAGACGGTACAACTTTAACACATAATGTTAACCTCAAAACAGCAACTTGGCCAGTTTTTTACAAAAAACACAGATTTAGTATTGCAAGGTTTTGAAAAATATATTCAAAACAAGAATATAACAGACCCTTTTGCAGGAGCGGGGGATTTATTAAATTGGGCAAAAAATAAGGCAAAATCGGTCACAGGTTATGATATAGATAACTCATTGTTTCTTTACAATGACAGTTTGAAGAATCCCAAAAAATATGAATTTGTTTTAACAAACCCGCCATATCTTTACCAAAATAAAATGCGCGATAAAAGTTTGCTGCAAAATAGCAAACACACAGACCTTTACCAACTTTCACTTGAAAAAATTATGGATAGCGATGAGGGAATTGTTATAGTTCCCGTGAATTTTTTATCTGCTGAAAATTCAAAATATATAAGAGAGTTATTTTTAGCAAAATTTGAGATTGTAAAAGCAAATTATTTTTCAGAACCGGTTTTTGAAGATACAACTTATAACGTAATTTCTTTTTATTATAGAAAGAAGAAAATTTTGACAAATAAAATGAGTTTTGATTTCATAATTTACCCACAAAAAAAGCATTCTAAAATAATTTTGCAGCAAAAATACAATTGGCAAATTGGCGGGGAATTTTTGGCAAAAATAAATTCTTTTGCCAACAAACTTCGCATTAAACGTTTGAGAGAAGAAGATTTGCAGCCCGGTAAGCATAAAATAAAAGCGGCTTACAACAATTTGAACATAATAAAAGAGTTTAACGTGAGTGTCGATTTTTTAGCAAAGCTTAGAAAAAACATAATCGTGCTTAAGGCAATAGATTCCGGCACAGAGAAAGGCAAAATTTGTTTGGAAGATATAAGGAAATATAACTTAGATGCTTTAGTAGGCAAAAAAACATCTCGGCATCAAATACAATTGTTATTCCCTGAAAGTGTTGGTATAAAAGAGCAGGAAAAAATCATAGAGCTGTTCAACAAAGAAATAGAAGCAAAACGAACTCGTTATCATTCCTTATTTATGACAAATTACAGAGATAACGATAGGAAGAGAATATCATTTGATTTTGCATATAATTTGATGAATTATGTTTATTTTTCTAAGTTGAAATAATGTGCAGTGGTTTTATTCTCATAGACAAGCCTGTTGGCATAACGTCTTTCAAGGCTTTGGGTGCCGTAAAAAAGCAATTCGGCATAAAGCGTGTTGGTCATGCCGGCACCTTAGACATGGCAGCAAGTGGATTAATAGTGGCTGCTCTGGGAAAGTGCACAAGACTATTGTCTTATATTGAGGCTCAAGATAAAGTTTATACATTCAATTTACATTTAGGAATTCTAACCGATACCTTGGAACCCACAGGAAACATTTTAAAACAAGATAACAATGCCGCAAGAACCGCAGAAGAAATAAACGCCGCTTTACAAACATTCATTGGCGAAATAGAACAAATTCCACCTGCGTTCAGTGCAATAAAAATAAACGGCACCCGAGCCAGCGACCTAGCATTAAAAGGTCTAGACATAGAATTAAAACCGCGAAATATACGCATTTTTCAACTCTCAATTCTCAACTACCAGCCTTCGGCTGTTCACCAGCGAGATGCAAAGCAGGAAGGGAGCTCTCAACTCTCAACTAATATCTACTGCAAATGCTCCAAGGGAACCTATATTCGTTCTTTAGCTAGGGATATTGCAGAAAAATTGGGGACTTATGGTGTTGCGAGCTGCATTAGGAGGCTTGCCATAGGAGATATTTCCGTAGAACGAGCCTCAGACAAAATAATTCCGCCTCAAGAGCTCTTAAATTGGCCGGTTATAGAAATTAACAGCGAAGAAGCCCGAAAAATCCTAAACGGCCTACCAATCCCCAATCCCCAATCCCCAATCCCCAATCCCCAATCCCCTATTAATACTCCAATATTCGTATCAAATAACGAAAAAATAATTGCAGTAGCCGGTGTACAGAATGAATATATTGCACCTCGTTTTTTACTAGATTAATTATGTTATGCAGGTAGAATTATTAAAGAGCAAAATCCATAGGGCAACGGTGACCGATGCCTGCTTGGATTATGAGGGTTCAATAACGATAGATAAAGAGCTTATGAAGGCGGCAGGGCTTTTTTTGCACGAAAAAGTGCATGTGCTGAATATAAATAACGGAGAACGATTCGAAACATACGTAATAGAAGGCGGAAATGGTACCATATGCCTAAACGGAGCTGCTGCCCGTTTAGTGCAAAAAAATGATTTAGTAATAATAGTATCTTATGCCTCAATGACCCCTGAGGAGGCAAAAAGCTGGCAACCTAAGGTCGTTAAGGTTAATGCCAAAAATAAAATTAAAAGGGAGCAAAAATTGGTTAGTATTTAAGAATGAATTAATATTTGATTATTAAATTAACTAGTAATTGTTAGTTTTAACATTAGGAGGGACTAAAAAATGGTGACGAATATGGACAATGCAAGCTACGACTTCGATTCTTTTTCTGCGCTTAGAGACGAGTGCGCACGTATATCTTTAGATATCACGGAAGCATCTCGCCTATCCGGAGAAAAACGAGCAAAGGAATACCAAAGGCTCTTAAATGAGATTTTGGAGCTGAGACACAAAGATCCGAACAATGAGGTTTTTGAACTTCATTCGCTTTTGGGTTTGATGTATCTGAGAACGGACCAGCAGAAAGCCGCAATTACAGAATTGCAGATTTCGTTAAAAGCAGCCGAGGCAAATGGAGGCACCAACAATGATGTTGCCGGAGTTTGGTATAATATGGGCATTGCCTATATGGAACTAAACCTGTTTGATGACGCCTATAATTGCTTTCAATCTTCGCTGGCGCTAAGGCCTCATAACATAAAATGTTTTACCTCCATGGCGGTGGTTAAACAAATGCAACGCGATTTCAAAAAATCTTACGAGATTCTTTGCGATGTGTTGAAGTATGAGAACCCGCAAAATTCAGATATAGAAAAGGTTTTCATATCGCTTGGTTATACGCTTTTCCATTCAAAAAAATTAACAGAGGCAATGGAATGTGCAGATAAAATTCTGCAACAGGTGAATAGCAAAAGCGAAAAAGCTTTGAAGCTAAAAGGCACCATCTTTCACGCTCAAGGCAATTTTAAAGAGGCATGGAACTGTTGCGATATACTTTTTGAACAGTCCGGAGATTCTTCGGAAGGGCACTTGTTGGCCGGTTCATTAGCTTCTTCTGAAAAGAATTTTCGCAAGGCTTTTACGCATTATAACAAAGCCAGAAAAATAGGACGGATCTATAGCTTTACGCTTTTCAATTCAATAGCAACAGCTCTTTCCAAGCTGCAAAAATTTGCTATTGCGTTAAAGGTATATCGTTATATTTTATCCATAGACCAAAATCCTGCACACAGAAATTCTGCTCGAAAATCCATAAACTTTTTTGAAAGCATGGCCGCTCGCAAACTTTTGGAAAGCATGGATGCAGCAAATCAAAAAGATGAAACAAGGCTTATCCTGCCGGCTTACCAGGCTTTTAAAGAAGCATCAAAAGTTTTGGAAAACGGAGAGTTAGAAAAGGCTCTTGAGATGCTGCAAGAAGTTGGAGAGCTTGAAGGTGCAGATAGAGTTTGGGAAATAGAGAATGCCATAGGACGCATACATTATAAAATGCGGAAATTTACGGCAAGCATTCCTTATTTTGAACAAGCTGTGGAAAAGTCAAATAATTCCATTAGTGTTCTGCATAATTTAGCTTCTGCTTTAACCAGAAATAACGAACAGGAAAGAGCGCTTGAAGTGATAGACCGTTTGTTGGAAATACAACCTGAATCTCAGTCTGCAAAAAAGATGCGTGCTGTTATTTTGGGCAAGCTCGGCAAATATTCCGATTCGGTTGAATGCTTGAATGAGTTGCTTGAAAAAGAACCTAGGGATGCTAACTCGCTAATATCCATGGGTAGAGTTTGGCAAGAGAAAGGTGACTATTTAAAAGCTCATGAATGCTTTGTGCAGCTGCTTTCAAAAGAACCGGAAAATGAAAGAGCGGTAATGTCCATAGCCATAAATTACAGCAGAGCCGGAGATTTGAAGCAGGCTGTTAATTTCACAAAAACATATTTGAATAGAAACCCTTTGTCATTTTCTTTAAACTTGACTATGGCAAATATTTTGCGTTTCCATAAAAAGTTTAACTATGCGGAAGGTTATTATAGAAAGTGTTCTCAGAATTATAATAGAGAAGTTTATGAAGGTCTTGCGGATTGCATATGTCAAATGAGAAGACTGGACGAAGCTTTGGTTTATTACGAGAAGATAGCGGAGATGGAAAAGGAAAATACATATTCCGTTTCTGCAAAAAAATCCATAGCCTTTATTTATCGCTTAAAGCAAGACTATTTAAAGGCTCTTGAGATTTACGACGAAATAAACTGGGAGCAAGACTACTTCTTTTCTTCGTGGCGAAACGTAGCCCTTTGTTATGCGGCTCTTGCAAACAAGCAAAAAAATGCAGGCGTGGCAGCGCGGCGCGGCACCAATTATTTCACAAAGGCTTTGAAGCTTTATGAAACAATAAAGGAAAGAGAAAAAGACAACCCGAAACATTGCGCAAGAATAGATTCTCTTATGGCAGAACTTTATGCAGATAAAGGTGAGTATGCCAAGGCTTGCAAAATATACGAGGTTGCAATGGAGGGTTCCTATTACTTTATAACATGGAAGACTTACGTGAATTGTTTGATTATGCAAAAACTTTTTCAAAAGGCTTTGGACGTATGCAATAGCACTTTGGAAAAATTTTCAGCAGATGCCAAACCTCGCAAAATTCCGGAAGAGTTACATTCCTATAAAGAACACTTGGAACTAGCCTTGGGTGGAGACTCTCTTGCAGAAGAAAGAATTCTGCAAGTGGTAGAAGAGAAAATGAAAAACAGTACCGACTGGATGTCTCCGGAAAAGTGACAACACGATGAGTGCTAAAAGAGCCATTTTGCTTTCTCTTGCCAGTTGGGGGCTTTTGGCTTTATGTTTTCCACCTTACCTGCTTGGGCCTGTAGCCCTAGCAGTGCTAGCTCCCTGGTTTTATGTTTTGAGAATGGCAAGCAAAAAAGTAGCCTTGATCTCCAGCTACCTTGGCTCTTTTTTCTTTCACGCTATTAGCATGTACTGGCTCTACCATGTTGGAGATGTAGCACCACAAGCTCTTATATATTCCGGGCTTCTTTTGGGCATTGCTTATCTGAGCTTGTATGCGCTTTTGTGTGCATGGGTTTTTGTCAAGATTAGAGACCGCTTTGGTGAGGTTCTGCTGATTGTTATTTTCCCGCTTTTTTGGGCTGGCATTGAAACCTTGCGAGCCAAAGGAGATATGAGTTTCCCTTGGCTTTCCTTTGGGCTTGTATTTGGCGGCAGCATTGAACTTATGCAAACATTTGCGCTCTTTGGAGTTTTTGGATGCTCTGCGATTATCATAGCTTCAAATATGTGTTTGGTAACAGCCTTTTTAAAAAAGAAAAAGAAACTCGCTTTTGTTCCATTAATTTTAGCGGTATGCTTTTATATTGGCGGCTATGCAGTAATGAGCTTCGAAGATAATGTTAAAGACGAAGTTGAAACATTGACTGTAGCGGTGATGCAGCCAAGCATTCCTCAAACAAGAAAGTGGAACCAAGAATATTATGATTCCGTTATGAAGCAAACTTGGGATTTGTTTGAAACTCTAGACCCTCTAGACGTGGCTCTAATTTTATTTCCGGAAACCGCAATCCCTGACTATATAAACTACCGCAGAAGAGAATATTCTTACCTAAAAAAATATGCTGCGGAAAACGATGTCGCTATTGTTATAGGTGCGCTGAACAGAGACAGGCATAAAAGGGAAGAGAAAAAGAAGCCTAATATATATAACTCGGCTTTTTTGTTTGGCCCGGATGAGCCAAAGGAATACAGAAAGACTCGCCTTGTGCCTTTTAGCGAAAAATTGCCTTTTGATAATGTTGTTCCGGCAATCAACTATGTAGACTTGGGCGGCGGAGATTTCACTCCCGGAGACAGCCTTACCGTATGGCAACCCGGAAGTTTCAGCCCGTTTATATGTTACGAGGCTATTTATGGCAGCATTTTGAGGGATGCAAAGCGAAAAGGGGCAAAATTCATAGCCAACCTCACAAATGATGGCTGGTTTAAGAGAAGCATTGCGCCATATCAGCATTTTAATTTGGTTCGTTCCCATGCTGTGGAAAACGGAATAGGGGTTGTTAGGTCTGCAAATACCGGGATTAGCGCGTTTATAAAGCCAAACGGAAGGGTAATTGAGAGAACTGAGTTGTTTGAACAAAGGATAATAGTTCAAGATATGCCTTTGAAAACTCGTTTTACGCCTTATTCTGTGATTGGTGATTATGTTGAGTGGGTTTTATTTGCTTTTTCTTTGTTTATGATTGTTTTTGCTCGCTTAAATAATAAGAGCCCCCAACCGAAACAGTTGGGAGCTCATGAACATCACGTTATTTCTTCTTAGCAGGAGCTTTTTTAGCTGGCGCTTTTTTTGCAACCGGCTTCTTAGCCACAACTTTCTTAGCTACAACTTTTTTGACCACAGCTTTTTTTACTGCGGGCTTCGCTGCTGCTTTTTTAGCAACTGGCTTTTTAGCTGCGGGCTTAGCTACAACTTTTTTAGCTGCGGGCTTCGCTGCTGCTTTTTTAGCAACTGGCTTTTTGGCTGCGGGCTTCGCTGCTGCTTTTTTAGCTGCGGGCTTAGCTGCTGCTACAGGTTTTTTAATAACGGTTTTTGTTGCCATGAGGAATACTCCTTTTTGTTTGTTAATGTCAAATACAAATATAGATTTTTTTTTTGCAATTGGCAACAAAAAAGTGATTTTTTTCATTTTTTCTTTAAATAAAAAATTATTTTTCGTTCACCCATTTTTTATAATCGCTAAAAGCGTTCACTCCGGCTTCCCAAAAGTTTGCAAATTTTTTTGCAAAGGGCGGGAGTTTAAATGGGTGCATGCACAAAAGATCATGCATAACCAGAACTTGCCCATCGGTTTCCTTACCTGCGCCAATGCCGATTGTAGGCGCATCCGTAGCCTGTGTGATTTTTTTTCCGAGCGTGTTTGGAATGTGTTCCAGAACTATTGCGCAAGGGTTTAGGCTATCTAAAACTTTTGCTTGTTCAAAAATTTCCTCCGCTTCTTCTTCATTGCCGCCTGTTTGTTTAAAATTTTTTGCAGTTTGAGGAAGCAAGCCTAAGTGCCCAACTAAATCTATTCCTTCTTCTATTATGGCTCTTAACGAATCTAAAGGAAGCCCTTCTACCTTTACTGCGTTTGCTCCGGCTTCTATAAATTTTTTTGCATTGCAAGCCGCACTCTTTGGAGTTGAATCAGAGCCAAAAGGCATGTCGCTAATAATGTAACTGTTTGGCGCACCACGTTTTACGGCACTGGTGAACAGGCACATCGCTTCCATTGAAATGCCTGCGGTTCTGTCCATTCCCAACATAACATTGGCAGCGGAGTCTCCAACAAGCAGCATATCAATTTCAGCCGCCTCAGCCATTCTTGCAAAAGCAGCATCGTAAACGGTAATCATGGAAATAGGTTTCCCCTCTTTCTTCATCTGTCTGAACCTTGTCAAGGCAATCTCCTTGTTTCGGTTAGCCATTCCCATGAGCGCAGGTTTTCCAATGCGCCGGTGTGGGTTTTTAGGTGCCCTAGAAAATAATTTTCTATGCGTGGCCATGAAATTTGCTTTTCGTGGTTTTTTCCGTTTGCAAAGTTGCCGAGTTCTTGCAGAAAAATAGGGTCGTAGCCTGATTTTCGTGTTCCGAGGCAGGTTTCGCACACCGCTCCGCCTAAGGCCGGCCACAAATCTGCCGGTTGCAAAAGTTCTTGTCCGCATCGCCCGCATTTGGAAAGTGCCGGCGCATAACCTAGAATGTTGCACAATTCATGCAACCAAATTGAGAGAGAATTTTCTTTCACTGCATTTAACTCTAGGAATTTCAAGTTGTTAAGTAACCATTTGAATTCTTCCGTCGCATGAGATTTTTCTTTTCCGAGCTTGAGTAAAATTTCTGCCATGAGTTGCGCAGAGGCTAAGCTTTGCAAATTGGAGCGCATTTTGGGAAAATAATTTTGCAAAGCGGCTTCTTTTGGAATGATTAAGGATGGATTTTTGTGTCGGTTGTAGCGAATTTCAATTTCGCTGTGCGCAAGAGGGTCTATACCGGCTTTGAACTGCGACTTTTTTGACTTTGCTCCTTTCACCAATAGCGAGAGAATGCCAACATCCGGGCTAAGCGCTTTGACTATCCAAGAGCTATCACCATAAGCATAACGATGTAAAACTATAATTTGAGTTTTCATTTATCACATATCCCTAAATAAACACTTAGAACTCTCAATTCTCAATTCTCAATTCTCAACTAGCCATCAAATCCACATTCTTACCCGGGTGGCCAGTAGAGTTGTTTTTTGCCCAAGACATGCAAGTGCAGATGCCCAACTGTTTGCCCGCCATCTGTTTTGCAGTTTATAACGAATCTTGCACCTTTTTCTTCGCAACCTTGTTCTTTTGCAATTTTTTGCCCGTAAAAAAGCAAATGCCCAAGCAATTCCTTGTCATTTTCCTCTGCATCCATTATTGTCTCTATATGTTTTTTAGGAACAACCAAAAAATGCACAGGGGCTTGAGGCGCAATATCCTTAAAAGCCATCACATGTTCATCTTCATAAAGAACTTCCGCAGGAATTTCATGGCTTGCAATTTTACAGAATAAACACATCACCTACCCATGCCGGCAAAAATAGGAATTAAACTCGTATCCAAGAAATTGGAAATCCAGCCCGGGAAAAGACCCATTCCAAAAATGCAAATGAAATAAATAGACAAAACTATTTTTTCCGGCGTGGTGGTTTTAGGTAAATTTCCGAATTTCGGATTTAAAGGACCGGAAAGCATTTTATTTGTTGCCTGCAAAACATAAACAGCGGTTGTGGTTATGGAAAGAATAGCAAGCACTGCAACCACTTGAACCATAGTGCTGCCTGCAGTCAAAGAACCCATGAAAATAGGCAGCTCCGCCGCAAAACCGCTAAGCCCGGGCAAGCCAAGACCGGTAAAGCCCGCAATCACAAAACCAACTCCGATAAGCGGAATAACTTTCATCAAACCACCCATCTCATCTACCATTCTAGTATGGGTTCTGCTATAAATCATGCCTATACATGCAAAGAATAAACCGGTCAAAAGACCATGTGAAAGCATTTGCAAACTTGCGCCTTTTATGGAAAGTAAATTTGCAGCGCACAAACCTAGGAATATAAGCCCTAAATGAGCAATAGAAGAATAAGCTATAATATATTTCAAATCTTTATGCTTAATGGCTATAAAACCTGCGACTGCTACATTAAATAAAACCAGCCAAACTATATAAGGCAACCAAAACTTTGCACCCTCAGGCATTAGATACATGGCAACTCTCAAACAACCATAAGTGCCCATTTTCATCATAACGCCTGCAGCAAACATAGACACTGCAGTCGGGGCTGCGCTGTGACCATCGGGGCTCCAGTTGTGGAATGGGAATAGAGAACCGGAAATTGCAAAACCTATAAACAAAAGCGGAAAGACCCACATTTGGAATTGATTTGAAAATTGCACTTCGGCAAGTTTTCGAATATCCCAACTGCCAATTCCGCCTTCAAAATACATGGCAATAATAGCCACGAGTGCAAAGGCGGCACCAAGCGCAAGTGTCAAGGTCAATTTTTTTCCGGCATAGTCTTTGCGCCCTGTTCCCCAACCTGCAATCATAAGGTACATTGCCAAAGCCTCAACCTCATAAAATATCATGAACAAGAACAAATCAAAACTCAGGAACACACCAAACACGCCGGCACCCAAAACTTGAATCATCGCAAAAAATTCTTTTGGCCGCTCAACATCCCAACTCATCAGAATGCCTGTGAAAACTATTATCGAAGCCAAAACGCACATCAAAATCGAAAGGGCATCTGCGCCTATTATAAACCTTATATTCAAAACCGGTAGCCAAGAAAAGTCGGTTAAGTACTGGAGCTGCAGGGCATTGCCCATAGGCATTTCAGACGAAAGCGCCAAGCCGTAAATTTTAACCGTGAAAAACACGCAAAGCATCAAGTTGGCAAGCGCGGAGATAGCATGGAACATCTTTATAGTCTGAGTTTGTTGCCTGGGTATAACCATACTCACAAAGACCGTTAAAACGGGCATAAGCCAAATTAAATTAAGAACCGCAGACATGGGTGTAATATAGGAAATTAATTCCTATCTACAGTCAAGCCAGGTTTATTTGTCAGCTCTTTTGGAATGTTTTTTATGGGATTGCCAAAAAGACCTATTATGCTCAAAGACTTACACATTGCCAAACTTGCCGGCAAGGTTTTTAACTGATTCTCATCTAAAAGAAGCTCGTTGAGCTTTTTTAACCCTGAAAATTCCTTTGGAATGCGTTTTAGCTCATTCCCGGAAAGCACCAACTCTTCCAAATCACGCAAGTTTGCAAGCGCTACAGGAACAGAACTTAAATTGTTGTTGTCTAAAAAGAGTTCCTTCAGCAGTTTCAAATCTCCAATGGACTTGGGAATAGAAGCAATCATGTTGTCGTGCAGGCTCAGTTTTAAAAGGGATTTTAAATTGCCTATTTCCTTGGGCAAAGTGGTTAGCAGGTTGCTGGCGGCATTTAGCATTTTTAATTTTCGCAGTTCGCATATTGAATCGGGGAGCTTGGATATGGTGTTGTAGCCAACATATAACCTTTCAAGCTTTTTTAGCTTGTTCAGATTTTTTGGCAAAAGCATAATCCCATTACCCTTGATTGACAAGTGACGCAGATTTTTTAACTCGGATATTTCTTCCGGAATATAAGCTATCTTATTGCCGTCTAAAATAAGCTTTTCAAGTTTTTTGAGTGCAAAAAGCTCTTGCGGAAGTTCGCAAAGCCCCATGTCAGACAAGTCTAGCTCCGTTGCCTCGCGTAAAGCTGTTTTTTTAATTTTTTGACGCGCTGCCACAAAGGCTTTTTTTGCTCTGCCAAAATATACCTTTGCAGCTTCTTCTAACTGCGTTTCTTTATCCATAGCCTAAACCTTCAAAATATCAGATTCTTTTTCTGCCAAAGCCGCATCTACTATGCCAATAAACTTATCGGTGATTTTTTGAATATTATCTATTTCTTTTTTAGATTCATCTTCGGGCAATTCCTTGTTCTTTTTAATGGCATCGTTTGCTTCTCTGCGCAGGTTTCTTATGGCAGTGCGCCCGTCTTCTGCATGTTTTTTTGCCATTTTCACCAATTCTTGTCTGCGTTCAGCAGTTAGAACAGGCATTGCGACTCTAACGCCATCACCTTCTTTTGATGGGTTGAGTCCTAAGTTTGCGGCTAAAATAGCCTTGCATATAGGGTCTATGAGTTGTTTTTCCCAGGGGGTCACAAAGAGCATTCTCGGTTCGGGGCTTTTTATGGTAGCTACCTGCGAAATAGGGGTTTGTGAGCCATAGTAATCCACTTTTACATCATTTAAAATGGCTGGCGATGCCTGCCCTGTGCGTAATCTAGCAAATTCCCGTTGCGTAGCATCAACTGCTTTTTCCATTTTAGCTTCTAGCTCTGCTGACATATAAAGACCTCCAGTTCTCTTTTAGCTTATAATATAGTAAATACTTGCTGATTTGCTCCATGTTTGGGAGTGGGGAGTAGATCTGCTCAAAAAACTGCTAAATTTGCTTAAAAATACTACGCCTTAGGCTGTTGTGAGGCTTTAGCCAACTTCTGTGCAATTCAGAAATATCTTATGAGGACTCTGAGCTTTACATATATCAAGAAGGGGGGTATTGAAAGCCATTCTTTCAAGGCACGCCTGCCCAGGATTGTGTTTGGAATTCTCTGAAACAAAAAAAAATAATGGGACAACAATGGGTAAATCGTGATTCAGACAATAGCCACGAAATCCAGGGTAAGAGAGGGTAGCCGCGCACGAAGTAGCGGCGAGGGAGAGGCTTCTCCCTACTTGAGAATTCTATCCATGGTTGAAAATGCTATTAAACAAGCTATAACTGAGAACGCAAAAAATGACAAAAAATCCAAAATAACAATTGAACAGCTACTGGAAAAAGCAACTCAAAAGGAGATTAGAATTTGCAAATAAAATAAACAAAAAAGATTTTAACTGTTATACATCGTTATTGCAAAGTGCGTTAAATAAGTATCACTTTGACTATGAAGATATAGGATACGATGATTATCTTGAGATTGAATATTTAAATAGAAGCTATCAGGAAAAACCTTTCAATGTTTTAAATCAGGCCATCTACATGCAGGGAATAGATTCTAAGGAATTGTTTGATTACTTCAAATCGGACATGTCAAAACCAAAATATGAAAATTTGGATATGGATGATGGTTTTAATGAGCTGTTCACAAATTTGTCTGCTATGGTTGGTTCAAGTGATTTTATTGCGGCAAGTTAAATCAATACAGAGCTACTTACAAGACTAGAAAAGTGATGATGGAAATAATGAGTCAGTTTATGGAGAAGTTG
>JAITUM010000033.1 GCA_031286305.1 Candidatus Fibrimonadaceae bacterium
CGAAGCTATTACGCCAACATTTTTTATTGTTGCGCCATTGGCAACTCCAAATAAACCCTGAAAAGAACCATGCGAATCATTTATGTAAATTCCGTAAACAACATTGCCATTGCCGTCAAAAGTTCCGGCGAATGAATTAGTAAGCGTTCCTATAGGTACCCACCTGTTAGCAGGCGGATTGCTTGCCCAGCTTTGCCATCCCGTTGTGTCGCTAATCTTAATGTCTTGCCCAAGCGTAACGGTTTTGCCGCTAAAGCTATGCCCTGCGTTTACTAATGTTGCAAAACCCGCCAGCTGCTGAGATTCGGTTATAAGAAATTCAGACTTAGAATCATCAAACCAAGCGATATCGGGTATGCTCCAGCGCAAATATGGGTAGCCATTGTTTATTTTGCTGTCTATTCCCCAAGTTGCGTTAAAATTCCAGTTGGAAAAAGTCGTTCTTTGCTTCATTTCTGCCGTGGTTTTTCCTGTGCCTAGGCCATTGTTATGGCTGGTTAAATCTGTATTGTAATAACCGTTTATAGTGCCGTTGCTGTTAGAACCAACAAGTCCTCCTACAGATACAGATGTGCCCCCCACTTTGCCGACAGAGTAACTGTTGCTTATGGTGCCACCAATATGATTTCCAATAATAGTACTAGCAGCATTTTCCCCCACAAGACCGCCCACACCAATACCACTTCCAATCACTCCGCCAAAAGAATAGCTGTTGCTTATAGTGCCGCCTTTGTTGCTTCCCACAAGCCCACCCACATAGCTTCCACCCGTAACTGTACCCATACCCATAAAATAACTGTTGCTTATTGAGCTTGTGCTTATATCAGTACCACTTATTAAAAGATAATTGCTTCCCACAAGACCGCCCACATTGGATTCACCCGTAACTGTACCCATAAAATAACTATTGCTTATAGCGCCTAAGCTGCTCCCCACCAAGCCACCTATTTGTTGGTCTCCTTTAATATAAGAGGCTGCTACACCTATGTTTTTTATTGTGCCGCTAGAATTTAAATACCCAAACAATCCTTGGTAAGAATTACTATCATTTATGTAAACACCGCTAACTACAAAACCATCACCATCAAAAGTTCCGTTGAATATATTGCCGATTCCAGAAGAAATGAAAGTTCCTATGGATGTCCATTTATTGGCGGGTGGAGTTGCCCAATTTTGCCAGTTTGCCGTATCGTTTAGCACAATATCTCGCCCTAGTTTAAGAAATTCACCCGAAAAATGTGCACCTGAGTTTACAAGCCAGCTAAAATCCTCCAATTGCTTTTTTGTGCTTATTATGTAGGGGCGCGTTTCCGTTCCGTTTCCGTCATCAAAAAAGCCGCTTATATTTGTATGAGCAAAAGCTTGGCTTAAAGCAGGATATTTGCCGGCGGAATAAACCCAGGCATTAGCTGATAAAATGCCAGCGAAAAAATTTAGAGAATCTGAAAAAGCTTTGCTTTGCATTTCTTCCGTGGTTTTGCCAACGCCTTTGCCTTCATCGCTTTGACCGCTTATTTCTTTGTTGTAATAACTATTGATTTCAATGGATTGGCTTGTATTGCTTCCAACCAGTCCTCCTACTCCTGGGTTATCTCCTCCAATAACTTTACCGACGGAGTAACTGTTGTTTATTATGCCAGAGTTATAACCGACCAGTCCTCCTATGCTGTAACCTGCCCCCACAATTGTGCCTATGAAATAACTATTGTTTACCAAACCATTGTTGTACCCTACCAGCCCACCAGTCTGATTATTAGCTTTGATGTACGAGGCGACTACTCCAAGATTTTTGATTATTGCGGCAGAGTTTGTATACCCAAACAATCCTCGGTAATAGCCGTAAGTATTATCCATGTAAACACCGCTAATTACAAAACCGTTGCCGTCAAAGGTTCCGCTAAATTGGTATATTAACCCCTGGTACTGTCCTAATCCTCCTATCGGTCTCCAAGCTCTTGCAGGCGGGTCATCTTCCCAATTAGCCCAGCCTGTTGTATCATTTAGCACAATGTTTTGCCCAAGTCTAATTGTTTTGCCAAAAAAATTATTTCCTGATCCTTCGGTTACCAACTTTGCAAGCCCAGCCAATTGCGCTGCAGTATTTATGGTAAATTCGGTTTCAGATGCGTTATACCAGTCGGTATCTGCAAAGTCTATCCAGTTGGTTTGGGCAAAAATAGCTTGGACCCCAAGCATAAGCATTAGAATTACCTTTAAGGTAGAAGTCTTTTTCATGAAAATCTCCTGTTTTGATTGTTTGAACACTATAAATATAGAAAAATAATTCAGCGGGAAGGGTGCTGGGTTTTCTATTTTATCTGTGTGCGTGGCAATTTATCAAGGGATGACCTCCCCATGTGGCGGTGGTCGGAGTTAATCACTGATGATTTTTTCATTGACCTCCCTCCCGATTTTTCTTGGGACTTAGTACCCGAGGAGCTAAAGGCAGAGGAGAGCAAGGCGGCTGAGCCTGAGAAAAAACAGTCGATTTTTTATTACTCAAGAATCACAACCCAACATTGCATAGACAAGGATTTGGCTTTCTGCGAAGCTTTGGCAATTGCGTATTCCCGAATTTTAGAAGACAAAAGCGAGAAGCTGTTTTTGCGAGGGAATATGTTTCTTGCTAAAATTACGAAGGCTATTTTTGAGCAGAATGGAAATCTTTTTGCTGAGGCTTGCGGGAAGTATAAGGATGAGAAATATTTTAGGGAATGTGCTGAAGAGCTTGACAAACTGGATTTTGTTATTGATAAAGACAAGAAAGTGGACAAAAACTCATGGCTTGATTTGTATGAAATAGTTTTGCTTTTAACCGGAGAATACCTTGCTACAAAATGTGAGCTACCGAAAATAAGTGTTTTTGAATGCAAGGAAAATGATGATGCTACAGAGAAGATGGAGATTATCGCAGTTTCACAGAGTGCAAGTGAAGGAGATATAGCAGAAGCTGCTTTGGCACCTATGGCTAGAAATGGCTTGGAAGATTCAAGCGATAAGGTCAAGGCGGGTGAATTATTTTATGAGTTTTTAGGTGAAAATTTTCCATTCAAGGATAGCAAGGAAGAACTCGCGGAGTTTATGAAAGAGGTTTACGGTGAAGGAGTTTGCGGAGATTTGGACTGGTTTTATAATGATGTTGCTAACGGTTCCATTCCCCGCCCTGAAATTAAGATAGATGCTATGGAGGATGAGGATGCATTGGGCGACCATGAGGGCGATACAATTTTCATAAACCAGCGATTAGTATTGGATGCTATTTCATCGAAGAATCCGAAAGACGGTTTTATTCTGCTTTTAACAATGCTTCTTGAATACGGTCATTTTTTGGGTTATGTTTTGCAAAGCAAAACAGGTAAAGTTGTAAGTAACCCAAAGATAGCAGGTCGGACCTTTGCGTATTGGTTTATGGAATACTCAAGTGCGGGTTTATTTAAATCAGATTTTGAGTTTGCCGATTTTGTCACTTCTGATTCCAAAGGCAAAGAGCAAAGATTTATGGTTAATGTCTCTAGTTTGAGCTATGAACAGAGGCAGGGTATTTTTTATTCATTAGGTACAGAAAACATTTGGGAAGGAGAGGCTTGAAAATGGCTTACGAAACTATATGGCATCATTTGTATTCAGATCCAGACCCTGAATTGCCTGTAAGCGGGCAAAACAAAAGCAAAATTAGTGGTATTAAAGGTTATTACTATGAGGAAATGATCAAGAGACTTAACAATGTAGATAAAGGTATAGTTGGCTCTGTGGGATATTTCTTGAGAAGGCTTTGGAAGAAATATGAAAGCCGTTTGACGGTGCATAAAGCAGATGTGTATAGCGAGTGGCATGAACAGAGGCAGAAGGCAAGTAAAGCTGAGTTTGAAAAGAATTTCAAAAAAAAGGAAATCGGCTTTGATAAAGACGGCAACATCTGGGGAGTATATACTGACCTTTTTTATGACACTTATAAGAAAGATTGGACCAAGGCTTATCAATATACTTTTCATGAATTTTTCCATAATATTGATTATCTTGCCAACTCTACAGATGACTCATTTTTTACATATACTTGTAAGAGTAGGTTTTTTGAATTTATCGTTCCCGGTGCAAAAAATGATCGAGGATTTGCTCGCGATAAGGAATGTCAATTCGGAGAAATTATTAAAACAGATATAGCCCAAATAGAAAATAAAATCAAAACTATTGAAAAATTGTCGAAGCATGATAAAGCACCTCTTTATGATATTATAGGCGGAGCAAATAATCAAGAAAAACATACTGATGATAATGGAGAATCTTTTGGCCATGATCCGGAATATTGGGCGAAAGTTAGTAGAAATGATTTCCCCAAACTTTTAGCCGTAGAAACTTTCGCTCATATGGCCGCTACAGCGATAGTTAACCGTAATGCCTTTAATGCAATGAAAGAATACCTTCCTAACTCTTATAGAATGTTTGTGGAAATTCTCAAGCAAATGGTAGGAATATAAAATATGCTTATGGCAAGGATACTAACTATTTTATTTGCGTTAACGTTACTTTGCTGTAATGAAACCAAGCAAACAAAGTACATTGCTGAAAAAAAGATGAAGCAAGAAGAGCTGGTAGAAGAAAATACGAAAGATTTGAAAGCTAAACTTGAGGTTAGGTTAAAATCAGAATACGAAAAGAAATTTGGAGTTCCCATAAGCGACCTTGAACTTTCAATAACTAGTGTAACATATATAACAAGGGTAGCGCATCGCTACTCACATATACCAATATCAATAACTAGAACAACGACTGGTGCA
The DNA here is from genome assembly GCA_031286305.1 of Candidatus Fibrimonadaceae bacterium. GTDB lineage: Bacteria > Fibrobacterota > Fibrobacteria > Fibrobacterales > Fibrobacteraceae > Fibrimonas. The sequence continues at coordinate 4,776 of JAITUM010000033.1, forward strand.
CTAGCAAAATACGGGAATAATCAATTGGAAATAGAACTTGATATTGACGAATGGCTGAGTTTTATAAATGCTTTGAACAAGAGTAATACTTTTGTGAATGCTTTGAACAAATACAATTTCGAAGAAGAAAAATACTTTGGAACCTTTACTTTTACGAATCGAGACGATCGAGGATTAACAGTACAGCTTTCATCTTCGGAAAAATCTGAACTTATTTTTAATCAATGGTATAACTTATATAACTCAGATTGGGCTGAGATTACAAATATAATGGATGCCATAGCAGCAAGGGTAAAAAATGAAGGATGGGCTAAGTTAGAAGCCAAGTTAAAATCAGAATATGAAAAGAGATTTGGAGTTCCTATAAGTGATTTTGAACTTTCAATAAACTATGTGTATTTTCAACATTATAGAAAACGACTTCCAGATGCTAAAACACCACCTCTAGTTATTTACATGTCTGTTACTAGAACAGTAAAAGGGGCGCGTGTAAACTATTATTTAGATAGAGAGATAAGAAATACAACTGGCTTATATCAAGAATTTCGCTTCGGCTTTGATGTTGAGCTAGAGCTTGATATTGGCGAATGGCTTGATTTTGTAAATGCTTTAAGCAAAAACAATATCAGTAAATGGGAAAAAAGATATCCCCATAGGAAAAACATAGAAGATATCGGTCCGTGGAATCTTCGTATCCATTTTTTAGATAAAGATATGCTTATCTCTAATGGTTATAATTCTCCACCCAATTGGGATGAGTTTGTGAAAGTAATAGATGACTTTGGGCAAAGAGCAAGAGAAAAAGCGGAGCGGAAATGAGGGTACTGCTTATTCTGCTTATATTACCCTTGCTATGTTGTAGCAAGGATAAGCAGGCTCAGAAAAATTTGGAGCGGAATAACCCGCTCCTCTGTTTACCTAACCGCCACCCTGAAACTTTCTGCTCCCACCTTGACGATATACATTCCTTTCGTTTGAACGGTTATTTTTAGGGGAGTGGGGGGTAGGGAGTGGGGAGTGGCTGAATGCACTTGCTCGCCACGAAGGTTATACACTTCTGCCTTTGCACCTTGTGGCATGTTTTCCAGCACAATGGCGTTACCCATTACTCTTACTCTTATTTGACTAATAGCGATTTTTGGCAAGCTAATAGAGGGAGCGGTGCATTGACCGTCACTCCAAACCATGCCCTCAGTTGCCTCGCAGGTTTCTTTCTCTATTTCTTCAGCGTTTTTGCAAACATTGTTTTGGTAAGTGTGACCGGCCTCTTCGCAGAGCTGCTTGGAACTCCACAGCAAATGGGGGTAGCCTTCGTTTATATTGCCGTTAATTCCCCAAATATCGACAAAATACCAATCATTGCCATAAGTTTCTACTTGCTTCATTTGCTCCGTGGTTCTACCCATGCCTTTACCTGCATTGTCGCTTTGGTTGCTTGTTTGCCTGTCGTAATAACTGGTATTTACTGTGCCGGAGGAATTAGCTCCCACTAGCCCGCCAACAGAAGATGTTCCCGCAACTGCTCCAGCGGAATAACTGCTAAATATCATGCCACCATCATTGTTTCCTACTAAGCCGCCAACATTGCTTTGCCCGGATACTTTAGCTGTGGAATAATTATCGCTTATTGTATTTGCGATAATTCCTACTAATCCACCTACAGAGAATGCTCCTGTGACTGTGCCAATGGAATAACTTTTGATTATGGACCCAGTAAAACCATTTCCTACAAGCCCACCTATATTGTTTTCTCCAACCACTACGGCGGCAGAATAACTGTTTTCTACAGTGCCTGCACTCCTTCCTGCAAGCCCGCCAACATTGTTTATGCCCTTGATATATGAAGCTATTACGCCAACATTTTTTATTGTTGAAGTTCCACTGGTAACCCCAAATAAACCCTGAAAAAAGCCATGCAAGTCATTTATGTAAATTCCGCCTACAGCATTGCCATTGCCGTCAAAAGTTCCGGCGAATGAATTAGTAGGCGTTCCTATAGGCACCCACCTGTTAACAGGCGGATTGCTTGCCCAGCTTTGCCAGCCCGTTGTGTCGCTAATCATAATGTCTCGCCCAAGCGTAACGGTTTTGCCGCTAAAGTTATGCCCTGCGTTTACTAATGTTGCAAAACCCGCCAGCTGCTGAGGTTCGGTTATAAGAAATTCAGACTTAGAATCATCAAACCAAGCGATATCGGGTATGCTCCAGCGCAAATA
>JAITUM010000191.1 GCA_031286305.1 Candidatus Fibrimonadaceae bacterium
AGTTATAGAGTTGAGAATGGAGAATACCCTTTCCGCTTTGCATTTCGCTGGTAAACAGCCGCAGGCTGGTAATTGGTGCGGAGCTATCCGCAGAAGCAAAAGCATTTAGTGCTACATTATTATTCTCAATTCTCAACTCTCAATTCTCCATTAATCACAGCTATTGAGGCTCCGCTAACAAATATGCTTTTACAAATTGCTTAATATCCCCGTTTAACACTGCTTCTGTGTTTGAAGTCTCATGACCGGTACGAGTATCTTTAACGCGGCGGTCGTCTAAAACGTAAGAACGGATTTGGCTACCCCATTCTATTTTGCGCTTTTCTGCGGCGCGCTCATTACGCTTTGCCTCTTCTTCGTCTTTGTAATGCTGAACAAGCAAAACCTTGAGCATTTTCATGGCTGTTTCACGGTTTTGAATTTGACTGCGCTCAGTTTGGCAACTAACAACTATGTTTGTTGGCATGTGGGTTATGCGCACCGCTGAATCGGTTTTGTTTACATATTGACCGCCCGCTCCGCTGGAACGATAGGTGTCCACCCGCAAATCAACAGGATTTATTTCCACCTCTGCATCTTCGTAAATAGGAGTCATATAAACAGCGGCAAAACTTGTGTGGCGGCGAGCGTTTGCATCAAAAGGGCTTATGCGCACCAAACGATGAACGCCAATTTCCGAGCGAAGCATTCCATAGCTATAAGGTTCGGGCAATTCCAATGTACAACCCTTTATGCCTGCCGTGTCGCCCTCTTGAACATCCAGCACTTTGAAAGGTATTTTTTCCTGCTCAAAATACATGGAATACATTCTGAGCAGCATCTGAGTCCAGTCTTGAGACTCCGTTCCGCCTGCACCGGAATTTATGGAAAACAAAGCTGGAGCAGCATCGTCCGGACCCTTTAGCATTTTTCGCAATTCCATCTCGGAAAGTTTTGCATCCAATGCAGAAATATCTTTCTCTATACCCGCTGAAAACTCATTGTCATCTTCTGACTTTGAAAGCTCATAAAGCTCGCTCAAATCATCGCACTGCTTTGAAACACTTTCCCAATTTGAAATTAAATCTCGAATAGAAGCGGCTCTTTTCAGCAAAGACTGCGCTTTGCTAGCATCGTTCCACAACTCCGGATCACTTGTCTGTTTTTCCAAAACAGCAAGCTCCTCTGCCCGAACATCCAAGTCAAAGATACCCCCTGAGCCTATCAATACGCTCACGGAGTAAATTCAAATTAACATTACTAGTCTGCATGCCAGCCATTTATTTGCCGATTGCCTCCGGCGGAGTGTAATCTTTGTTTAAATATTGAACCTTGTAAGTTTTAGCCAGCTGGGTTAGGTAATTCATAGTGGATAATTGCCTGTTGCGCTCTGCTTCAAGCCTCAAGATGTAGTCTATTTCGTGCTCGTAGCTTTCAAATTTTCCATCGTTTTTTTCGGTCATCATAAATATCACAACCTTGTTTCCATCTTGCACAAAAGGCTCGCTGATTTCGCCGACTTTCAAATTTTTAACTGCATTTGCAAATTCCTTTCCTTGAGAATCCGGCAAAAATTTCTTCATAATTCCACCATCTCTTTTTGCATTCGCATCTTCACTAACCCTGGCAGCTGTTATTGCAAACTGCTCCATAAGCACCACAAGGTTAGCCTTTGCCATGCGGGCTTGCGCAGCATAACCTTTTAGGAGGTCTTTTTTATTCTGAATTGCTTGGGCGTTCTCTCCTTTTGCAACATTCAAAACAATTCTAATGCCACCTATGGTATCACTGATAATGGCTTCGTGTTTATGCTTTTCCCAGTAATCTTTTTTCTGTTTGTCTGTGGGTTCTTTTGGTTCGGGGATTACCTTTTCCAAAAGCATATCCGCCAAGAGCTGGTTCTCCACATGCTTTTTAAAATCCGCTTCTGTGGAACCGTTTTTTTGCAATTCCTGCCTGAATGCGGCTTCGCTTGGAAACTGCTTTTTGAGCACAGCAACAAGGCTATCTACCCTTTTTGCATTAACCTTTAACCCTTGCTTTGCAATTTCTGCCTTTACAAGCTCTTGCCCAACAAGCTGATTTATAACAAGCCAGCGGAGCTGAGTCATGGCTTCTGGCGGAACATTTTGCCCTTGCCCTTGGGCTATAGCGAGCTGCCTCACCAAGCTATCCACTTTTCCCTGGCTTATACCAACGTTGTTAACCTTGATTACATCAAAATTACCGCCCGAAAGGAGCTGGGCAGAGGCTGAGAAAGCCAGTAAAAAAACTAAAGAGATTATTTTCATGGTGGTAATGTAGAAAATATATTTTTCTAAATTCCTTTTCCATGAGCGAAATAAATTTCAATGATGGCTGGAAAATGGTTTGGGACCCAGAAAATAAGGGAGTGTCAAGCCGTTGGTTTATGGAAATGCCCGATGACGCTAAAAGCGTAAAAATTCCGCATCTCTGGAGCGGAAATACGGCTACGGCGGCATTTTATTATAAAAACTTTTCACCTGCAGGCAAAGACAAAAGATTTATTCTGCGTTTTGAGCAAGTATCGGTCTATGCAGTTGTTTGGGTGAATGGAAAATTGGCAGGCGACCATTTTGGCGCAGGTACCTCTTTTGAATTTGATATTTCGCATTTTGCAAGGGCTAGCGGTGAAAATTTGATTTGCGTTAAAGTAGCTATGCCCTCAAGCGCTGGCAATTTTGAACTTATGGCAGGCGGAGACCCTATACCTGCAGAAACCATGCCACTAGGCCTCCCATGGAAGCGTTATCCTTTTACCGGAATTACAGGCAAAATAACCATGCTCAGCGGAGAGAAGGCTTTGCTCACCGCTATGGAAGTAGCTACGGATGCTGACCAGGGGCAAATAAATTTAAAATTAGCCTTTAATAATCCACGCAATTATTCAGCGAAGATAAAGGTTTTCATTCGCAATCCAAAACAAGAAGTTTCGCTTTTGCAAAAAGAACTCAAGTTGGAAAAAGAAAATGCAAGCACAACTTTGCAGCTTGGGATTAAAGATGTAAAGTTGTGGTCTGTAGAAGAACCTAGCACATATATGGTGGAGGTTCGCTTAGAAGGTTCAAACTATATATCGTCAAATTTTGGTTTTAAAAAGTTTGATTGCAAACAAGGCAGTTTCTTTTTGAACGATTCAATAATAAAAATACATGGCATAGTATATAGCTGGCACAGAAAGGCTTGCATTGAGAGTGATTTGGAAGCTATCAAAAAATTAGGCTTTAACGCCGTTCGCACCGGAGGCGCACCGTTTAGCAAAGAAGCTCTTAGCGTATGCGACAAGCTGGGACTGCTGGTATTCCAAGAGTTTCCGATATGCGATGAACACTCCGGAAAAATGGGCTTGGAGGCCGTAAAGGCAATCGCTCCGGAAATTGTGTGCTCAAGCGCAAGCCATCCTTCTTTGGCTGCGTGGATTTTGGGTTCCGATAACGGCAGATTGATTTTGGAAAATGGCGCAAAACTTTTGAGCCGCATAGATACTCTTGAAAGTTGCCACCCGGCAATAAGCAACATAAACAATGTTTCAATAGACAACGACCAAAACTTTAAGCACGGGCACGAAAGAACTTTCAGCGCAACAGGAAAAATTATGGGAGTGACAGACGGGAATATTGTTGCGTATTCTTCACATCGTCTTGCTCTCAGAATTTTTGGCGGTGTTCCGTTTTCATTGTTTTTATCTCGCTACGGGCTTGCAGAAGACGAAGATTTTATTATACCGGATCCATTCTTTGGCGATGCATGGTTGCAAGATAACTATAAACAGTTTGCAGATGATATAAAAAAGAACGGAAAAGTTTTGCTTTCCGTAAAAAATCACAATTTATTTGGCTCTGCAAAAAACAACGCAAAAATGCAAAACAACATACAAGGAATGGAAAAAATCCTAGACAAAACCATAAAAGAAATAAACGAGCTTGCCCTCTCAGGGCTTGAGCAAAACATTCAAGGATTGCAGAGCAGCCCTGTTGTGAGTGGTTATTTTATTGAGGAATGGGCGGATTTTCAAAACGATTTTAACGGGATAGTTGATGAAGCAAGGGAAAGCAAGGGCATTGAAGAGAGCATAAAAAACATAACCGCATCTACCAAGTTATTGATGAGCGGTTTGGAAAGAGTGGTTGCAAAAAATGAAAGCATTTCGTTTCAGCTTAGCATGTTAAATGGAAAAAGATTTAGCGAGGTAAATGTGACGGCACAGCTTTTTGACAAAGGAAAATCCGTTGTTTCTCAGAGTAAAAATTTCCCCACGCCGGAACATGCGCTTGTGCAGCTTGGTGACCTGAGCATAAAAGCTCCGCAAAAAACAGGTTCCTATCGTTTAAAATTAACGCTTGCAAATGCAGGAAAAGAAATCCACACTATGGAAGAACCTATAGAGGTGACTGAAACGCTGAACATTAAAAGCGTGCTTTCAAAATCCGAGTTTTTAGATGCAGCAGAAAACTCAACAGAAATTAAAAAAATGATAAAGAGCAAAAAGCCTATGCTATTTACGGCTGCCCTCAGTTCTTGGGCCGATAATTCCATTTTAGAATCCGTTGCAGAGGCTGTTAAAAACGGAAAAATTCTCTTTATTTCAGATATAGTTCCGGAAGATATTAAACTGTTCAACAGCTGTTCTTCGTTTAATTGCGCTTTGGAATATTTTTATTCTTCCGGAGCGGGCGGGATTGCAGCGCACTACATTCCAAAAAATTCTCCGCTCAAAAATGAATTTTTTGGGAAATTTGTTTTGGATAAAACATGTTCGGCAATTATGCCAAGCCTTTCAATGCAAGAAATTAAAGAAGCAAAAAGCTTAGTGTACTCTGTTGCTTTTAAAAACGGCAAACTGCAAACTGGCGTTGATTTACAGATTTTGCCATTTGGAAAAGGTAAAATTATTTTCAGCACTCTCAACTTTGAAGGTTTGGAAATCTACGCTCTAACAAACAATGTATTCGCTAAAATTGTAGATTTAGTGATTAATGATTAATCCCAAGTAATCATTACTTACATTATTTCTTTTTTGCGGCAAAGAAAAGGGTAGAGAGCAAGAGCATAACTGAGAGTATGTAAAATATTCTCAGGTTTTTAGAACGTGTGTCTTCTTGGTCCCATAACAGATTGTAAAAAGAAGTGAGCAAAAGTTCACTGGCTACCCACGCTCTGTCTTGGTTCTTATGCCAATCTTCAATGTTGCAAGTTCCTCCTTCCAAACACGACTCAAGCCAGCGCGTTCTTAAATTAACGCTCGCTTTAATTTCGAAAATGGATTCCGGACTTGGAACCTTAATGTTTCGGTTATTTAAATTGTAAAATAATTCCTCTATAGATGCAATAAGAGATTGCTGAAAAATCAAATTATCTCTAGCTGCAGCATAATTGATTTGCCCGGGTTCGCTAAAAAGATATATTCTGGAATCGAGCACTCTATATTCGGAGATATTATAAATAATATGCTCATAAGAAAAGGGCGTGTCTGCTTGCAAACGATAGTAGAAGTAAGAAAGAACAAAGACCGAAGCCAAAGCCAGCAACCCGGCAGGCAAACTAAAACGCCTGAATAACAATTCCTTAATTTTTACCATTCTTACCAAGCCAAGCTATAAATATACGAATGCAGCAAGGGGGCAACGCCAAAGAATAAAACTGCCATGCCCAAAAGAACAAGCGTTATTTTTTGCCACATATAAACGGGCACCGGTGGCAGATGCTCGCCACCCTCACTGACCCATGCTGCTTTCACAATTTGCAAATAATAATACAAAGCTATAACGCTATTTATGGCTGCAAAACTGATAAGTATATAATGCCCTTGTGAAGCCGCGCTGGCAAACACCATCCATTTGCCTATAAAGCCGGCAAGCGGAGGAATGCCCGCTAAACTAAATGCGCTGAGTGCAAATAAAACAGCAAGCAGGGGACTTTGCTTTGAAAGCCCTCTGAGAGAATCAAAACTTTCCGTGCGGGTTTTGCCGATTATGCTGATTAAAAAGAACATCAGGTAATTTGAAAAAGCGTAAAGGAACAGGTAATAAATAAAAGACGAGGCTCCAAGGCGAACATCGCCGCACAAGCCTATTAAAATGTATCCCGCTTGTGCAATTGAGCTATATGCCATAAACCTGCGCAACCGGCTTTGTTTTAATGCACCTAAGTTGCCAATGAATATAGTCACCATTGCAAGCGTTGAGAATATAAATTGGAACACGGAACCCAGCTCTACCAGAGGTCCATAAACTAGAACGCTCAAAAACACAAGCGCAGTGGCTTTTGAGGTCACGGAGAGATATGCTGTTATTGGGGTTGGTGCTCCCTCATAAACATCCGGCGCCCAAGTGTGAAACGGGAATAATGAAAGTTTAAAGCCCACGCCAACCACAATGAAAAGAATTGCTATTAACAGTAAATTAAAATCGGCCTCGGTAATGTTGCGCACGGCATCAGAAATATCTGCATAAGAAAGCGAGCCGGCAAAACCGTATAGATAACCCATGCCAAACATTAGCACTGCGGTTGCTATTGAGCCTATCATAACATATTTTAAAGCGGCTTCGGAGCCTTTAGAGGAGAGTCTGTTCCAGGCAACCAAAAAATACATAGGCATGGTTGCAAGCTCTAAACCCAAAAACAAAGATATAAGCTCCCCAGCCGAAACCACAAGCATTCCACCAACAGCAACAAACAGCATTGCTCCCAAGAAATCCGATTTACTCCTCAAGTTATAGCTACCGCTCAAAAGAGAAGCAAAAAAGAAGGATAGCAGTAGAAGCTCTCTTATCAAAATTCCGAAACCATCCACATGCCAGGTTAATATGCTCGTGTTTAAGCTTGCATTTTCAAGCCCAAAAAGTGAAAACCCTAAATAAAGCAAAAATAAGGTTGCCGAACCGATATTAGCCAAAGCGATAGCGCCCCTTTGCGAAAACAACCCAAAAGCCAAAACCATAAAAGGCATTGATATAAAAACACAATCCAAAACTATGAAAGGGGACATATAGGAGGAAATATAGTAAATGTTGGGCTAATCAAACTTCAATAGTTTTTTTATTTGTTTTTCCACTAAATCATAGGGGATATCATGAGTTTGGCTGAAATTTATGTCCATGGCTTTTTGTTTGGGTTTTAAAGCGATAAGGGCATTTCCTTCTAAAGAGAAGGTTTTTACCTTTGGCAGAGACAAAAGCTTAAACAAGTCAAACTGGATGGCTACGGAAAAACCTAGCTGGTTATCTCCGGGAGAAAGCCATATAGGATTTTGCAAGCTAAAGGGGACCGAAAAAAGCGAGTCCAAACGAAAAGCTCCGCTCAAGCTTTGGGCAAAAAGCGAATCTTTACCCTTATTATGAACATTCAAAAAAACTTTGAATTTTAACGAATCGCCCTTAAAACCATCTATACTCGCGCTTTCAAATGAAAATTCACACTGCTTCAATATGCTTACTGCTTTTGCTTTTTTGGGTATTGAGCAAGAGAGGGCTAGCAATGCAAGCCCGAAACAAATTACTATTCTCACCAATCTTATATAGTTAGCCACACTAAATAATATAGTAAACGCTGATTTACTCGCTTGGGTATAGGGTATGGGGTATGGGGTGTGGGGTATAGGGAACTGCACAAATAAACGACTAAATCTGCTTAAAAACAATGTTTTTTTTGCATTGCCTATACCCTATACCCCATACCCTATACCCAAACATTGAGTTAATCATCGCTTACTATAGAAAACTCTAAAAGTTTTTCTACATTATTAAGATGGAAAACAGCATGGATAGACGTGGTTTTTTGAAAAGCCTAGCAGTTGTGGGTGCCGCTTTTACCCTTAAAATGAAAGGCGGAATGAATGTTTTTGCTCAAACAATAAATGCAGAAACGCCTGTAGACTTAGTGGCAGTGATGGGCGGCGAGCCTGCCGCCATGTTCCAAAAAGCTATTGCAGAAATGGGTGGAATGGGCAGGTTTGTGAAACGCGGGCAGAGAGTGGTTGTGAAACCTAATATCGGGTGGGATAAAGTGCCTGAGTTGGCGGCAAATACCAATCCGCTGCTGGTAGGAGAAATTGTTCGCCAGTGCATAGCGGCTGGTGCGAAAGAGGTGATGGTTTTTGACAATACCTGCGATGAATGGAGAAAATGCTACGCAAATAGCGGCATTGAAGAGGCGGCAAAAGCGGCGGGCGCAAAAATTCTGCCTGCTAACTTAGAAACCCATTATGTCCCAATTTCCTTGTTGCAGGGCAAATCGTTGAAAAATGCAAAAATACACAAAGCAATTTTAGATTCCGATGTTTGGATTAATGTTCCGGTGCTCAAGCATCACTCGGGTGCAAATTTGACCATTTCCATGAAAAATTTAATGGGTATTGTTTGGGATAGGAGAATTTTTCACAGTTCAAACCTTCAACAATGTATTGCGGATATATGCACGCTAAAACAAAAACCGGTTTTGAATGTAGTTGATGCTTATCGAGTTCTCAAAACAAACGGGCCGCGAGGAAGAACGCTGGAAGATGTAACTCTTGCTAAAGGTTTATTTATTTCGCAAGATATGGTAGCCGTAGATACAGCAGCCACAAAGTTTTTCAGTCAAATTCGCGAAATGCCCTTGGAGCATGTAAAGCACCTTGAGCACGGTCAAACGCTAAAAGTCGGAACCATGGACATTGACAATTTGAATGTAAAGCGAATAAGAATGTGAGAGCTAAGCGCTATTTTTTATAGTAAATAATGATTTACTCAGGTTTCATGGCTTTGGGAGTAGGGAATGGGGAGTGGGTTTATTTAAAAATAACGACTAAAGTTGCTTAAAAACAATGTTTTTTGCATTGCCTATACCCCGTACCCATACACAGCAGCTTGAGATAGAATAGGCGTTTGTAGATGGGCTTTTAAGGAAAATGCAGAAAAACGCGAAGCGGTTGCGGCGAGGGAGAGACTCCCTTTCCGCTGGACGTTTTAATACCTGTAATTATCCGCTTTGTAAGGGCCGTTTATGTTAACGCCAATGTAGTCGGCTTGTTCTTTGGTTAGCTTGGTCAATTCAACGCCCAATTTATCCAAATGCAAACGAGCTACCTTTTCGTCAAGGATTTTTGGCAGAGTGTAAACTTTTCCGCTTTCATACTTTGTGCCGCTAACAGTTTTTTTGCCCTGAGCGTTTAACCACAAATCTATTTGAGCGATTGTCTGGTTTGTGAAACTCGCACTCATAACAAAACTGGGATGACCGGTTGCACAGCCCAAGTTCAACAAACGACCTTCAGCCAAAATCAAAACGCTATGACCGTCTTTGAAAATCCACTCATCATATTGAGGTTTTATATTCCTCTTTTTGACGCCCTTGACCTTCTTTAGACCAGCCATGTCAATCTCATTGTCGAAATGCCCAATGTTGCCGACCACAGCGCGATGCTTCATTTTTTCCATGTGCTTAGCGGTGATGATATCTTTGTTGCCCGTGGTGGTCACAAAGAAATCTGCAATGCCAACAACACTTTCCAAACTGCAAACCTCGTAGCCTTCCATGCTTGCTTGCAAAGCGCAAATAGGATCTATCTCGGTCACTATAACTCTTGCGCCTTGCCCTTTTAAGCTTTGGGCGCAACCCTTGCCAACATCGCCATAACCGCACACAACGGCTATTTTACCGGCAATCATAACATCAGTGGCACGATTAAAACCATCAATCAAAGAATGACGGCAACCGTAGAGATTATCGAATTTGGATTTTGTCACGGAATCGTTCACATTTATGGCGGGGAAGGGGAGTTCCTTCTTTTTTGCCATTTCGTAAAGACGAAGAACGCCCGTGGTTGTTTCTTCCGAAACTCCTTTTATTTCGTTGCGAATTCTTGTCCAGTATTTTGGATTTTTTGCGAGAGTTTTTTTGCAAAGCGCAAGGAAAACGCCCCATTCTTCGCTATCGGTTTTGGGATTATAAGCAGGAACTTTTCCGGCTGCTTCAAACTGAGCACCGCGAATTACCAACATTGTGGCATCGCCGCCATCGTCCAAAATCAAGTTCGGAACTTTGCCGTTTGGAAACTCCATTGCTTTTTTGGTGCATTCCCAATACTCTTCCAAGGTTTCGCCTTTCCATGCAAAAACACTAACCCCTTTGGGATTTTTTGCCGTGCCGTTTTTGCCAACCACAGTGGCTGCAGCAGCGTGGTCTTGGGTGCTGAATATATTGCAGCTCACCCATTGAACCTCGGCACCAAGCTCTACAAGCGTTTCAATTAAAACCGCTGTTTGGATTGTCATGTGCAGGCTGCCCATTATGCGAGCGCCTTTCAACGGGGCTTTGCCTTTATATTCTTTTCGCAGGGCCATTAGTCCCGGCATTTCTGTTTCTGCAAGTTCAATTTCCTTTCTTCCCCATTCAGCAAGGGAAATATCGGCAATTTTATACTGTAAAGCCATATTTTAGTTCCCTGTTAATGCGATCAACAAAACCGTTGCTACGAAAATAACGGAAACAATTATGAACTCTACAGGGTTCTCTATAATCGCTTCTTTTGCCGGGGTAGCCGGAGCTTCAGGTGTTGCAGCTACGGATTCGCCTGATAACGCCTTAAGTTCGTTTTCTAAACTCTTCAATTGGTTTGTGTTTTTGTCTACTTCACCTTTGAGTTCATTAATTTTTTTTACATCAGTTAATTTAGTTGCTTTTATATCGTTGCCCAATTTTACATTTGCTTGTTGCAACTCAACTATCTGAGCTTTAATTTTGTTGATTTTTTCTGCATCCGCTACAGCATCTGACAGAGCTTGAACTACAGGCGTTTCCGCTACAGGCGCAGGTGTTTCTGCTACGGGTGCAGGCTCTGCAACCGGTTCTGCTGTGGGTGCTTCTGCTACAGGTTCTGCCGCGGGTGCTGGCGTTTCTGCTATAGGCGCAGGTTCAACGGCAGGTGCTTCGGCAACTGGAGCCGGAGCCGGTTCTGCTGCAGGCGCTGGAGCTTCAGGAACTGCAGGTTGTGCCTCAGCTTCTGCGGCCGGCGCAGCAACAACTGCTGCTGCAGGAGCTTCAGGTGCAGGGGCTTCGGCAAAAGCACAGACTACGAATATTGCCGCCAAAAAAGAAATGCGTTTTAACATCAGTTTTTCTCCGAAAAAATTTATAAGTAATATAGAAAATAATAATTCAGACTTTTTTGTTTGGGAGTAGGGAGTGGGGAGTAGGGAGTGGATTTACTAAAAAACGGCTAAATTTACTAAAAAACAGCGGTTTTTGAAATTTCCACTCCCCACTCCCCATACCCAAGCGAGTAAATCAGCGTTTACTATATTACACTTATGCAGCAAACCCTTAATTATTCAGTTAGAAAGTCTGAAAACATTTTGTTCACGATAAAAGTTATCGTTACAGTTCTATTTTGGATTGGAATAGCCTTCTTTTTAGGTAGCTTAGACGGCGAAGGAATTGCGATAGTTGCTGCGCTGTCTATATATGCAGCATTTTTTTTCTTATTCTTTTGGTTTCATAAAATTTTCTTAATTGCTTATGTGAAGGGCGAAGGAATTCTTGTATCTGAAGAGCAATTTCCGGAAGTTTTTGCCCTATACTGTGATATGGCAAAACATTTGGAATTGGAAAAAACTCCGCCGTTATTTATTCTTCAAAGCGGTGGAATACTCAATGCCTTTGCCACCAGATTCGGAGGAAAAAATTATATTGCAATATATTCCGACATATTTGCATTATATAAAACTGATATGGAAAGTGTGAAATTTGTTTTGGCGCATGAGCTTGGCCATGTAAAAAGAAAACATATGCAAAAAAGTTTTTGGACATTTCCATCGTTTATAATTCCTTTTTTAAATAGTGCGTATTCACGGGCTTGTGAATATACTTGTGATAATATAGGTGCCAGTTTTATTTCCAATGAAAGTTCGCAGCTTAATGGACTTCTTTTGCTTGCCGGCGGCAAAGGTATTTACAAAGAAGTCAATATAAACGATTATATTAAAACGGCAAGAAGAAATCGAAGTTTTATTGTGAATTTTGTTAATTTATTTAGATCGCACCCGTATTTGCCAAATCGAATTGAAAATATATCGGCTAAAAATTCTGATGAAACTTTGAATATCATAATAATTGTTTTTTTGGCTGGGATTACCTTAGTCTCAAGTATAGGTGCTATAGGCTTAACCTATTACGTTATGCAAACGGAAGTAGGTCAACAATTGGCGGCTGACAAACTTAGTAACCGTGGCAAAGATTATCTCCATAAAGGTGACTTTGACTCAGCCATTAAGGCTTATACCGAGACGCTTAAGACTAAGCCTGATAATCTAGAAGCTTTGTCCGGTCGTGGTGATGCATATTACTACAAGGGTGACTTTGATTTGGCCATTGCTGATTTTACTGAGGTTCTCAAAATAAATCCTAATGATTACGATGCGCTTAACACTTTCGGTGTTATACATCACGCTAAGGGTGATTTTGATGAAGCTATTGCGTATTTTTCTGCAGCGCTTGATGTTAAACCTGATTATCTTACTGCTTTGGACAATCGCGGCTCTACGTATGCTCAAAGAGGCGATTTTCACAGAGCAATTGCAGACTGGGAAGCTATTTTACAGATTGATTCGGATGCCGTTGAAATGGATGCCATCGAAATAAGGCAAAAAATTGAAGAAGCCCGCAAATCAATGCCGTGAGGTTCTGTGAGGAATGGCGCAGTTTTCTATCTTACGCGGTATGGGGGTTCCTGCACCGCATAAATACGAGAAAGTTGAATGGTTGTCTGCTCAACGTGTTTTAGTATTTGCATTGTTTTCTGCGGTTCTTGCTTTTTCTGCTCAGGATTTTTTTAAAAAAGCGAATGAGTTTTACGATGCCGGCAAGTATAGAGAGGCTATTCCAATGTATTTAGCGGCAATAAAACACGATCAGCTTGAGCCTTATGCATGGTTCAATTTGGGGAATACCTATGTGCACTTGGAGGCAAATAATAGAGCGATGTTCGCTTATAAAAGGGCGGCAGAGCTGGCGCCGAATTTTGCAAAGCCATGGGTGCTTTTGGGTGATATTTCGTATTCATACGGGAGTTATGGGCAGGCAATGGTATATTATCGCAGGGCAGAGGAGCTTGGTGAAAAAAGCGAGCACTTGAGTTATGCAATGGCTTCTGCGTATTTGAACTTAAAAGCCTATGTTTTGGCAGAGAGGTATTTTGAGCAAGCGTTAAACGAAAATCCGGATAAACTGGAAGCTTGGTTAGGGCTTGCAGAGTGCGCTCGACAAACAGGTGATTTTGAATTAGCGGTGGAAGTTTTGCAAAAGGCTTTGCAAAAAAGCGTTAATGTTTCACCGGATTTATATTACACATTGTCTTATTATTATTTGCAGCAAGACTCACTTAAAGCCGCTATTCGCTCTATGGAAAACGGTTTGTATCTGGATAGCAAAAATTATAATGCCCGCAGATATTTGGCCGGACTTTACGAAAATGCCAATTCGCCATGGATGGCTATTTGGACTTTGGAGCAGGGGATTGCCACGGGGAGCGGTGTTAGGGAGCTTGAAATGGACTTGGCAGAAATTTATTTTAAGCAAAAAAGGCTTGGCGAAGCGCTAACGCATTATCAAAAAGCATTGAGAGCCGGCAGTGCCGCAGCGCGAACAGGCATAGAGAACGTGGGCAATGCCTTCTATAATCTTGGCGATACTTTGCAAGCCGAATCTGCGTATAGAATGCTGAGGTGATTAGCGCCTTGGCACTCTTGACCTGTCCAATGCCATGCTGACATAGGAACATAAATTTCCTGTATCGGGGAAACGATTTGCGTTCAGTCTTATTATGAAAATTTTGCGCGGAGTTTGGAAATTTTGGAGCAAAACTTCAAAATTATCTTTTGCTGCCCAAACAACGCCTTCCCACGTAGCTCCATGGCACGCAGTTGTGTCTACGGCAATGCTTTCACCCAAGGTTCCGGTTCCTTTTTTCAAAAAATGCCTGAATAAATCTTGGATATAACCAGGAGAATCACTTTTCAGGGTATCTGTAACAATAACGCGCACTGCATAAAATCTCTTACTTGAATCGAAAAAGATTGTGTTATCATAAGTGAAGGAGCCTATGTTATAGGTTTCGGAAAATGTTTCATCATCCAATTGTTTAAACCTGTTAGCAGAATATCTTGAGAAAAAATCTTTGAATGTTGCTTCGTAATGCACCAAGTAACGACCCAGCTCATCGTAGTCAATATTCTCGTTGCCGCGTAAAGTGGCATAGGTTCTAGCGAGTGAATCGGTTAGCTGTTTGGTGTTTTGCGGTTGCGGCACAACTTTTATTTGTTCTTCTACAGACTCCTCTAAAAGTCTTTTTATGTTTGGGTAGTCAAAATCTTGTGCGTAAATTTCTGAAAATTGTTGGCGTGCTTCTTTCATCATTCTGGCTTTGAGATAAGTTCTTCCGAGAGATTCGCGAAGCGGCAAGTTTTCGGGATATTCTTTAATCAGTGGCAAAAGTATTTTTTCTGCTTCTTTTGCCTGCTCCCTTAGAATCATAAGGCTTCCGGAACTTGCCGGCGTGCTTGCTGTAGGAGGTGTTTTTTCACCGAGGGTAGCTATGGCATTTTGTGCGTTTATATCGCCGGGTTTTAAAGCCAAAATTCTTCTGTAAGAGTTTTGAGCCTTTTCAAAATCCCCTGAATATTCGCTTAGGTATCCATTTAAAAGCAATAACTTTGTTTGCGAAGGAAATCTTGGCAAGGCATAATTTACAAGCTCGGAGCACTCTTCCAAACTGCCCATTTTGTGCAGAGCAAGAGCAAGAATCACATAAGCTCTAGCATCTGCTCCTTTGGATATTGAAACTGCAGCTCTAGCTTCTGCTGCTGCTTTTGCAGGTTGCTCCGTTTTGAGTATCAAGTCTGCATGCCTTAACCTTGCTTCGGCAAAAGCGGGAGATTTTGCAGCAAGGTCAGCCGCCATATCCAGCGCTTGATTCAAACTTCCTTCGCGTTCTCTGGTAAAAGTCACAAGCAACCTAACCCAAACGGAGCCGGGCATTTGCTGAGCGAGATGTTCAATTAAATTTTTGGTTCTATTGATATCTTCTGGAGAAACGAATTCTTCTGCTATAATGGAATAAGCACTGCCAAAAAGCGCTGCTTGCAAATTTGGATATTTCAATAGAATAGTTTCGTAATGACCTTGTGCAGCATCAAGTGCTCCGGCAATTCGCAAATCATTTGCACGTTGCAAATCAACTTCAGCAGAAGCCGGCGCAGAAGGAAATACCGCTTTTTCGCCAATAGCTATCTTGGTTTTTTGCAACCCAAAAGGCACAGGTGCAACAATTATGGATTTACCGGAAAAAATAAACCATAAAGCTACAAGGAGCAAAGGCACAATGACCGCTATTATTTTCAGACGCTTTTTCAAGATTAGAATAAGATACAAATTTTCAGAAGCAGTGTACAAACATATTTAATTGGCACTCAAAACATCTATCATGTTGAAAACGCCGCTTTGGTCTTTGATTTTCTTTGCTAGAAATTCTACAGCGTCGGCGGTGCCTTCTGCATAGATTTCACGACCACAAACATTGTGACGAAATTCAAAATGCACGGTTTTGTCTGCACTGTCAAGCGAGTATGTGTGAAAAGCATGACCACCGAGATGCTCGCGAGGAACAGACATTTTAGAGACCTGAGCATCTTCGTTTCGCACCATTTCTATTATGGGTTCTTCGCCTTTTGCACCCATTTCTAAAAAACTTTTCACCAAAGCTTTTGCCGTGCCACTTGTGTCGGCTTTTGTTTTTTGATGGCTCTCAACAACCTTCAAAGCATAATCGTTGAACACGCCGGGAAATGTTTTTGCAGTCCATTCCAGCATGGCTTGCAGAGCGACTATCTGTTTTGCCATGTTCGGAGCTATTACGCAAGGGTGATTTGCATTTTTTACCAAAGCCATTAGAGCATCCCTGTCGCCGCCTGTGGTTCCCATAACAAAGGGGATTTTGTGCTTTACATAAAACTCGGCATTGCCATTCACCGCATTTGGATGCGTGTAATCAACTGCAATTAAATTCGGATACTCCTTTAGAATATCTGCGATTTTACCTTCTCTTTCCGAGGGCTTAAGCAAAGTAAAACCGTTGAATTCCGCCATATCTTCACCTGTCAGTGAAAACGGAATAATATTAAATTTTCTTTTTGCGCAAACCTCAGCAACTATTTGCGCCATCTTTCCCGGCAATCCGTTTATCATTATATTCATGGTGTTTATAATTTAGAAAAAATGCTTTCGGTGAAGGCTACGAGCATCAAACGGGAATGCTATTATGGTATAGTTCATCTGGACAAATATCAATGTTATCATCCCATTCTATCGTAATAGGATTTATTCTTGCAGTTTTGAATTTTGATACCTTTTTTAAAGGAGCAAAATATTTATCTTCTAAGTAAGGTTTCATATCGAAAATCCGCTTTTCTTTGTTTTCAAAAGTAATACACAATTTATAATCTGGAAAAACTTTAATCTTTTTCGGAGAGTAGGTTTCCATATTATGACTCCAAACCTTTAATTTTTATCACTTCGCTATTATCTGCATTCATAGCAATCCACGAAGCTTTGATTTCATCTTCTCTAAGGGCAACCCAAGCTTCTACGTATTTTTGTTGTTTTCTAGGCAACTTCCCTGCTAAAATCTCGCCATCAGCAGCAATAGACATCTTTTTACCACTGTAAACAGCATGAACATGCGGTTTATGATGCGGGCTATTTCTTTCTTTGAACATATAAATCAATATACCCAAAAAACTAGATACTAATGGCATAATAATCTC
>JAITUM010000081.1 GCA_031286305.1 Candidatus Fibrimonadaceae bacterium
TTTTTTTTAGAATAACCGTAAATGAGGTGTGTTACCGTAAATGGGGCTGTCTTTGTTGGGCAGATATCGCAGACAAATATTACTTGATTAGCTCAAAATAACTTACCTTCGGCGATTCACCAGCGAAATGTTCGGCAGGAATAAGATATTTTTTACAAAAAGTGGTATCCACTATTTGCAAAAATGTTGTTTTAAAAATAAAATATGCAACACCTTTCTGCTGAGCATTTAAGCCCAAAAACCTGCCGGTTCCGCTCAAATAGCTATTAACTGGTCAAAGATTATAATTTATGCCCAATTGTATGGTATATGCAGTTCCTTTGGCATACTTCTTTTCGTAGTCGCTTAGTCCGTAAAAATAACGAACATCTGCAGATATTTTTTCGTTTATAACGAAACCTGCCCCTACTGTTATGCCAAATTCAGGAGAACTCCTTTCTAGACCATCATCCTCAAATGTGCCTTCATAGCTTTGACCCGAGCCGAACACGGATATTTTAGGATCGCCAAGAATTATGTTGACCTGAGGGCCTGCTTCCAAATATACTTGGTCGGTAAGCGAAAATCTGGTCAAAATAGGGACCTCTATAGCCATTTCAGTGACGTCTATTGACATTCCCTGCGCTGAAACGCTTACTGTATTTCTATACATAAAATTTGCGCCGAGATTTAAATTAATCGCGTCTAACGATACTATCTTAAATAATCCACCGCCAAAAGTAAACCCTGCATCCGGATTTTTGTAGTCACCGGTATAGTCGTATGTTAATTCCCTCCACTCACCACCATTAACGCCAGAAAAGCCGAATGCACCTCTAACCCCTATGCCTCTGTCATCTTTTTTCTCTTCTTCAGCAAAAAGAACTCCTGCCATAGCCAAAACGACTAACGCAACCATAAACCTGTTTTTCATAAGAAAACTCCTTTTTCCCGTCTTTGTTAACCTTACCAAAGCTCAGGGAACACAGCTTTAATAAGGTTTTTGCGTTTTGCAACTGTCTCAAAAACCATCGTTTTTGAGACAATTTAAAAACGCAAAAACCTTGACAAAAACGCCTTTTTTTTCTAAATTTGTGGCTGTCTCAAAAACGATCGTTTTTGAGAATCTGCTCTTTTTGCAAATAGTAACCGGGACTTTCTGCGAAAACAACGTGCATTTGCCCGGGGCGTTGCGGGGTGTCCCCGCAGAGGGGTTAGCGAAAAACGCCAACGGCGGTTGGAGCGAAGGGGAGGCTTCCCCTTATTATCGCTATATATAGGGGGTAAAATAGGGGTGAGACGCTAGGACGCTACCCTTTCTTTCCCTCACAACGTTATTTATGTGCAAAGTGATGTCTCATGGCTGCCACTTTTAAATTTCTATTTTAATCATATGGGTCAGCCTCCTGAAATACGAATATATCATATAGTCCATATAGACAAACTGCCTTCTATTTTGGCAGATTCAGGTTTATTGTGTGATGCTGAAGTCATTAAAAAAGGACGAAAAGGAACTTGCATAGGTTTGAACCATATTAAACAACGCCGGCTTGAATCGGCTTTGGCAAGCCATGAAGACCTGTACGTGGGAGACTGCGTGCCTTTTTATTTTTGCTATCGGTCAGTAATGCTATATTTTATCCATAAAAATAATAATGAATTAGCTTACAAAGGCGGACAAGAACCTATAGTGCATTTAGTTGCAGATTTATGCGAGACTATTGATTGGGCAGAAAAAAACGAACAGCGATGGGCATTTACTACATCCAATGCCGGCAGCAATTATTTTGATGATTATGCCGATTTGAAACAATTAGACAAAATAGCATGTGCCTAAAGTCAAGGTTATGCCAAACTGGTATTATTAAGGAGTGATTTTATGATAAAATTTACCAACGGCAATATTCTTACGGCAGATGCGGAAGCATTGGTTAACACGGTAAATTGCGTAGGCATTATGGGGCGCGGCATAGCTCTCCAGTTCAAAAATAAATTCCCCAATAATTTCAAGGCTTACGTGGCTGCTTGTAAAAGGCAAGAAGTTTTGCCAGGTAAAATGTTTGTATTTGATACTGGCGCATTGGTTTTTCCTCGTTATATTATAAATTTTCCCACCAAACGCCATTGGAAAGGCAAAAGTCGTATGGAAGATATAGATTCCGGGCTTGAGGATTTGGCGCGTGTAATAGAAGAAAAACATATTAAGTCGATTGCCTTGCCTCCATTGGGAAGCGGTCTTGGAGGGCTTGACTGGCATGAAGTGCGAAGTCGTATTGAAAATGCGCTAAGTTTCAGCAGTGCGCAAGTGCTAGTGTTTGAGCCTTCAGGCGCACCGCAAAACGATGTTATGAGTCATGCAAAAAAAATCCCCAGCATGACAGCAGGCAGAGCCGCTCTCATCGGCTTGATGCACTGCTATCTTAAGGGGTTGCTTGATCCATTTTTGACTTTGCTGGAAATACATAAATTGATGTATTTTTTACAAGAAAGCGGGGAACCGTTAAACTTGTCGTATGGCAAAGCTCTATACGGTCCGTACGCTAACAATCTGCGCCATGTGTTAAACGCCGTAGAAGGATATTACATTTCCGGCTATGCAGATGGCGGCGATGACCCTAACAAACATCTAGAATTAGTGCCCGGAGCTATTCAGGAAGCCAAATCTTTTTTGCAAACCAGCCCGGAAACAAGTAGGCGTTTTGAACAGATTTCCGATTTGGTAAATGGGTTTGAAACTTCTTTTGGTTTGGAACTGCTTTCCACGGTGCATTGGGTTATCAGTAAAGATAATGCTCGCAATTTAGAAGATGCCATAAGATATACTTATGAATGGAGCAAACACAAAAGGCAATTCTCTGAACGGCAAATAAGGCTTGCCGCAAAAAGACTTGCCGACAAAGGCTGGTTATCTGCTTTCCCCTTTGTATGAAAGAAATGACAAAAGATAATTGCCGTTAAAAGTAATATTCCCAGTTCATAAGCAGGGGAAAAAATGGGAATTGGTATTTTTTTTCCTCTTTGGGGGCTCTCTCTTTCCTTCACAACGTTATTTATGTGCAAAGTAACGTTGTGCAGCATCAGGATATCAAAGAGCTATTTTAAGCAAATAAGGGAAACCGTTATTTTTACCCGCATCAATTCTCCAAATATTATTAAAATCCCAGCCATCGTAATTGCTTTGCAATCGCATTTGCTCTGCAGCTCTTACGCCTCCTATTGCCTCAGCTCCCACTCCCACTAATTTATCGGTTCCTAAGGCATAACTATTGATAATCCCACCAAATTCTTATTGGCAACCGCAGGAGTGCGATTTATCACGCCCTGACATCGTTTTAATTCCGTTACCAACTAGTGTAATAGTCCTTACATCCATTGTTAAATATTTCTGCCGCGTTTTCCATACAGTAACTGTCCACATAATCTTTACATACACTTTCGAATATATTATCTTGATTTCCCTTGCACCAATCCTCTATATAATTCTGACATACGTTTTCAGACATATTACTGGAGTTTTCCTTACACCAACCTTCTATAAAATCTCCGCAGACATATTCGGACATATTGCCTTCCCTGCACCAACCTTCTATAAAATCTCCGCAGACATATTCGGACATATTGCCTTCCCTGCACCAGCCTTCTACAAAATCTCCGCAGACATACTCGGACATATTGCCTTCCCTGCACCAGCCTTCTACAAAATCTCTATATGTATCGCATGAATCTCCATAAGCATGGCAAATGGCAATTGTTGCAATTAATAAGAATAAAAGTTTTGTTGTTCTCATTGTATTTCTCCTATTTGGAATGTATTTGACCATTCTTTTTTAGCTCAATTAAGAATTTATTTGGTGGCATAGAACCTAATATTAAATGTTTCAAATGTCCTTTTGCATCAATTATGGCATAAGTAGGGTAGCCATAGATTTCCCAGTCTTCCAAACATTTTTTAAGCGTTTGCTTCTTATTTTTGCAAAAAAAATATTTCGTTGTGTCTATATCAATATTTACGAAATGATATTTTTCCAGTTCTGCCAAAATCGTAGAATCTTTCAATGTTGTTCTTTCCATAATCTTGCAACTACCACACCATTTAGCTGTAAAGTTAACAAACAATAATTTACCATCTTTCTTGCTTTTGGCAAGAGATTGTTCATAAGAGTCACTTGCTATACAAGTATAAATGAGTATTAAAGAAATAATCAAAAAACGCATATAGCAAGAAACTCAACCAATTTATGGCACTACCATTTATTCACAATCAACGCCTAGAATTTCTGCTCCCGGATACTTTTTGAGTATATTCAGTGTGACTGATTGCCCACGTCCTATTGTTGGAATATCCCATTTGTAGCAAAAATCATTTCCATTCGGAAGTTTAATGCTAACGCTGGCGGTAACATTATTACAATTCGAATTACCTATGCAATAGACTGTAATGATGCCACTACTTCTATCTACAGAATGAGAAACTTCTGCAAATGCACTATTTGCTGCCATTGCTACTGCGAAAACCGCTATTGCAATTATTTTCTTCATCTTATACCTCATCTATATTTCTGTTGGTTAAGCAAGCAAAAGTCCCAGAAACAGAAAACTCTTGCAGGATTATTGCGATTTGCGATAATTCTTTTTGAGAACTTGGGAGTTTGACAATGCCAAATTCTTTATGGTTAATTGCTGTATAATTGCATATAAAACCTTTGCAGGTACGTTTAGTAATTTTCGACGAGAAATGTATTCCTAGGCAAAGAAAGTCGTTTCTGCGACATTTATAATGCTATACTAAGCCTTCTGATAAGGCTCTAAAAAAAAGGGGGGGGGGGGGGGGGGGGCAATGGGATGAACTTAAACTTTTTGTTGTTGTATTTATATGACTGCGGTAAAAAAAACACACCGCCTACA
>JAITUM010000254.1 GCA_031286305.1 Candidatus Fibrimonadaceae bacterium
ACCCAGCCCTTCTCAGAGAACAATAATAATTGTGGGTAAAGGGAAGCGCATTGGGGGTAGCGGAAATAAGTATGCTTGCACAATTGGTAGAGCGTTTGTAGATGGGCTTTTAAGGAAAATGCAGGAAAACGCAGGTTGCAGCGAGGGGGCCCTAGTCCTAAAAATTTGACAAACTTTGTAAAATTTACTATATTTACTACCTCGGTGACATACCCAAGCGGTAAGGGAGCGGTCTGCAAAACCGTTATTCCCCGGTTCGAATCCGGGTGTCACCTTTCACGATGGCAGTAAAATACGACGAAAGTAGCATAAAAAGTCTGGATTGGCATGAGCATATAAGAACGCGCCCTGGTATGTATATTGGCAAATTGGGAGACGGGCAAAGCCCGGACGACGGTATTTATGTGCTTGTAAAAGAGATTATCGACAATTCCATAGACGAATTTGTCATGGGAGCCGGCAGAAGAATAGAAGTTGAGATTGCAGAGCACAGCGCCAGAATCAGAGACTATGGACGCGGCATCCCGCTTGGGAAGGTTGTAGAATGCGTGTCTAAAATAAATACGGGTGCAAAATATGATAGCGAAGCCTTTCAAAAGTCTGTAGGTTTGAACGGGGTTGGAACAAAAGCCGTGAACGCGCTTTCCTCTTATTTCTGCGTGACTTCGCATAGGGATGGCAAATGCAAAAAAGCCGAGTTTAAATATGGCAAGCTTGTGAAGGAATATCCGGAAAAAGCTAGCAGCGAAAGAAATGGCACAGAGGTTTATTTTGAGCCGGATGGTGAAATTTTCAAAAATTTCCGTTTTTTGCCGGCATATATGGAAGAGAGAATTTGGAACTATGTTTATTTGAACACAGGGTTATCCATAAACTTAAATCGCAAAATTTACGAAAGCCAAAAAGGGCTTTTTGATTTACTCTCCAATCAGGTAAAAGAATCTGCCCGCTACCCAATAATCCACTGCAAAGGCAAAGATATTGAAATAGCCTTTACCCACAGCGAGGCTTATGGCGAACGCTACTTCAGTTTTGTGAACGGGCAGCATACAACGCAGGGCGGGACTCACCAGGCGGCTTTTAGGGAAGGTGTTGTGAAAGGTGTCAGGGATTTTTTCAAAAAAGATTTTGACCCCGCTGATGTTCGCAATTATATTATAGCATCGGTTTCCGTTCGCATTCAAGAACCTGTGTTTGAAAGCCAAACAAAAACCAAGCTTGGCAGCACAACAGTAACCCCTGGGGGTGCGGCTCTCCGCAGTTGGATGGTAGACTTTATTGCGCAAGAAGTGGATAACTATTTGCACAAAAATCCGGACACTGCAAAAGCAATTCAAGAGCGGATTACCCAAAACGAGCGCGAGAGAAAAGACATTGCCGGAATTCGCAAGCTGGCAAATGAGCGTGCAAAAAAAGCCGCTATCAATAACCCAAAATTAAGGGATTGCAAAGTTCACTTGGTTGATGCAAAGAATGCAAGAAAAAGCGAAACCATGATATTCATAACCGAGGGAGACAGCGCAAGCGGCTCGATTACAACGGCACGCGATGTGCAAACACAAGCGGTTTTTAGCTTGAGGGGCAAGCCCATGAACACTTTCGGCGCAAGTCGCAAAGTGGTTTATGAGAACAAGGAACTGAACCTTTTGCAGCACGCTTTGGATATTGAGAACGGTCTTGAAAATTTGCGCTACAACAAGGTGATTATAGCCACCGATGCCGACGTTGATGGCATGCATATAAGGCTTTTGATGGTGTCTTTCTTTTTGCAGTTTTTTCCCGAGCTTGTGGAGCAGGAGCATCTTTATATTTTGCAAACCCCGCTTTTCAGGGTGCGCAATAAAAAAGAAACCATTTACTGCTACAACGAAAAAGAGAGAGATAATGCACAAACAAAGCTGGGCACACAGTCGGAAACAACCCGCTTTAAGGGGCTTGGCGAAATAGACCCTGAGGAGTTTGGTTTATTTATAGGTGAAAGTATGCGTTTGGAGAGCGTGATTATGCCGCATGAGTCGCATGTTCACAAGATGCTTGAATATTATATGGGAGACAATATTCCAAAGCGCACTGAGCATGTGATAAACAACCTGCGAACAGAGGCTGTAGCCGATTTATAGCGCGTACGAGAATCGAACTCGTGTTACCGGCGTGAGAGGCCAGCGTCCTAGGCCACTAGACGAACGCGCCAAGACATGGTTAATGTAGAAATTTGTAAATGCTGGTTTATTCAATGTAGTGTTTGGGTATAGGGAACTGCACAAATAAACGGCTAAATCTGCTTAAAAACAATGTTTTTTTGCATTGCCTATACCCCATACCCTATACCCAAACATTGAGTTAATCATCACTTACTATAGTAAATGCCACTATTTTAAAATAAATGTGGCTACTCCTAAAATAATAATGTATATTATCGTTTATGAGGTGTACTAAAAAAGAAAATATGTTAAAGAGCTTGGAGTACAGGCCTTTGGTGCTTTTTAGCGTTTTTTCGCCGTTTTTTTTCCCCCCCCCCCCCCCCCTTATTTGTTCCTCGAGGTAACCATGAACCGGATTAAACTTTCCTTGCCTATGATTATGTTCATAGGTGCTCTCTCTCTTTTTGCAGCAAATGCCAGCGCCCAAAACTACGGTGACTGGGGTAGTTTGCGAAGCCAAAACGACAACTGGTACGCCACAAATTCAAGGGCTGTTAGCATTGCTGATGAGATACTCTCAAAGCAGCTTCCCGATGGCGGCTGGCGAAAAGGCCATGAAGTAACTTCCGGCGAATGGGCTAAATCCACCATTGATAACGATGCAACTACCTCTCAAATTGAGTTTTTAGCGCGATTTATCAAAAATAGGTCTAACCCTGACTCCAAATATCTTAACGGCCTCAACAAAGGTTTGGACTTGTTCTTTAACGGTCAGTATTCCAACGGTGGCTTTCCCTCAATATTTGGGGCAAGCTCCAATGCATATCAACGCCATATAACATTCAACGATGGCGCTATGATACATGTAATGTACATGTTATATGACGTTGCGAATAGGAGCGGACATTTTAGCTTTTACTCAGACAACACACGTATAAACAGAGCCAGAACTGCTGTTGACAGAGGCGTGGACATGATTCTAAGATCGCAGATTACCAGCAACGGCGTAAAAAGCGCATGGTGCCAACAGCACGATATGAGCACGCTAGCACCTGTAGCTGGCAGAGCTTATGAATTGCCATCTATTAGCGGTAGCGAAAGCGTGGGCGTAGTCGATTTCCTCAAAAGATACAACAACAATGCAAGAAGGGCTGATATTGCCCATGCCATAAATGCAGCAGTTGCCTGGTTTGGCAAAGTGGTGATAGTTGGATACAGAGTGGAAAACATTACTACCAACGGTTCAGCCGATAGGCGCTTGGTTGCAACAGGCGGCAGAGATAGCCTTTGGGCGCGTTTTTATGAAATAAACACAGACAGGCCAATGTTCGTTGGCCGCGATGGCGTGAAAAAATACAGCATGGCAGAGATAGAGCAGGAACGCAGAGCTGGATATGCATGGTATGGAACCTGGCCTAGAGGCTTAGTTAGAAGCGGACCTGTGCCAGTACCAAACACTACTCCATCTTCCTCATCCGGGCCAAGCTCTTCCTCTTCTACCACCCCCACTAACATTCCGCCTACAGCATCTCTTACGGCCCCTGCCAACAATTCTACATCCCTGCCGGGAGCAACTATTAGTATCACTGCAAATGCCTCCGATGCAGACGGCACTGTTAGCAGAGTGGAATTTTTTAACGGCTCTACCAAGCTGGGCGAAGATGCATCGTCTCCTTACGAATATAACTGGACAAATCCGCCTGCCGGGACTCACCTTATAAGAGCCAGAGCAATTGATAACGGAGGTGCAATCGGCGAATCGTCAACTATTATGGTTACGGTTGGAGCGCCTATTTCCGGTGCAAGCGAGTTCATAGAAAACCTTGTAACATTTGACCCGGATAATGCTGAATTTTATTCAATAAATGAAAATTTTGGCTCAGCTTCCAAGCTTTTTGGCGACCGCGAGTTTGCTG
Organism: Candidatus Fibrimonadaceae bacterium; assembly: GCA_031286305.1. Taxonomy (GTDB): domain Bacteria; phylum Fibrobacterota; class Fibrobacteria; order Fibrobacterales; family Fibrobacteraceae; genus Fibrimonas. The sequence continues at coordinate 4,058 of JAITUM010000254.1, forward strand.
TTGGCCCCTCTGTTCCGGCGAGCTTGCAGGGTGCGGAGTGGGTTAGCCCTTCCATACAAACAAGAAGGCTCACATTCCCAACGGTAATTCAGTTCAAAATGAAAAAAGACGGGTTTATTAACCTTTTGCTAGAAGATAGAGTTTCCGATAATTCTGAAAAAAAACCTGCATGGATAACTTCTGCCGGATTCACCGCTACAAATAGCAAAATATCGGCAACGGGCGATTCCCAAGACCGCACATTCACCATTTACACAAAAGCCGTTAAGCAGGGCGATGAAGTAAAACTGGGTTCAAATTCTAGCGATGGGTTTACTTCTTGCTTTATGTATTTGATAGCCTTTACCGAGGTAAATAAGCCGCCTACGGCATCTATTACGGCTCCGGCTTCGGGTGCGGTATTTGCGCCCGGGCAAACTATTAACATTGCCGCAACAGCCTCGGGCACTGCCGGCAACATAACCAAAGTGGAGTTTTTTAACGGAGCTACTAAACTAGGCGAGAGCACCACAGCTCCATACACCTATGCTTGGACAGATGCGCCTTCCGGGCTTCATAATATAACGGTTAGCACAACCGACAACCTTGGTGGCACAGGCGCATCGGAGGCGGTAACTATTATAGTGGGCACTCCTATAAGCGCAGGAAATTTTATTAACAACCTAATTCTATTTGATCCAACAAATGCAGAGGCTTGGTCGGTGGAAGAGAATTTTGATATAGGCTCCAAGGTTTTTGGCGACCGTGAATTTGTTGCTGCTACAATCCCCGATGAACTGCTTGGTGCAGAGTGGATTAGCACTTCTATGGAAACAAGGAGGCTAACATCACCTGCCACATTTATTCAATTCGAGGTGGCTAAAGATGGAATTTTGAACCTGCTGCACGAAGACAGAGTTGCCGAAAAACCAACATGGATTGCCGAGGCTGGTTTTGTAGCGAGTGAGCAGAAAGTAGTGGTGACCGGTGATAATTCTGAGGATGGTCGCACATTTACCGTTTACACAAAAAGCGTTGAAGCCGGCGAAACCATAACAATGGGTGTGAATTCCAGCAACGGCACTACATCGTCCATGATGTATCTTATAGCATTTGTTGATCCGGAGGGCACCACACCTATCGGTAAAACATCTTCATTAAATTCAGCGCATTTCTCTATGCAATTTAGCGGCAAAACTTTGTTTGTAGAAACAAGTTCGCCAACTGTTTTGGACATTTTTGATTTAAAAGGCAAAAAAGTAGCGAGCTACAATGTGCAAGGCTCGCAAACTCTGCATTTGAATTTGCAAAGCGGCGTGTATTTCGCAAAAGCACGTGGCATGCAGAGCGTTAAATTTGTAGTGAGGTAGTTCTATGAAAAGAACGTTTCTTTCAGTGATGAGCTTTGCGCTCATCTTGTTGGCGACCAGTGTTTCTGCTCAAAACTGGGCTTCGGACCCTGAGCTCCGAGAATTAAAAGCTTTTCCGGGCGCTGAAGGTTTTGGTAGAAATGTTTCCGGTGGACGTGGCGGTCGAGTTGTGGCTGTCACCAGCTTGGCAGACAATGGAACAGGGACTCTGCGTTGGGCTTTGTCGCAACATTCAGGTCAGCCAATTACGGTGGTATTCCGTGTATCTGGAATAATTAATTTAACAAGCGATTTGCGTGTGAAACGTGATAATTATACCATAGCCGGGCAAACTTCTCCAAGCGGCATTATGATAACGGGCAGCAAGGTTAACCTGGGTGGCTCAAATAATTTTATAGTTCGCCATGTACGCTTTCGTATAGGCACCATGAATAACGATCCCGATGGCAAAGCGGCACTCGGAGTTGAAAATGCAACTAGATTTATCATAGATCATTGCACCTTTGGGTGGGCTGGTGAAGAAAACATGACCATGTACGATAATGATTCCTCCACAGTTCAATGGAGCATTGTTCACGAAAGTTTGTACCAATCCGGTCACAATAAAGGGGTTCGTGGTTATGCAACTCAGTGGGGAGGTCAAAGAGCAACATATCACCATAATTTGCTTGCGCACCACAACAGCCGTATGCCTCGTTTTAACGGAGCGAGAAGCAACGATATTGATGTGTTGATGGAATATGTAAACAACGTACATTATAACTGGACTGGAGCAAATTCTCCTTATGGCGGTGATATTCAGAACAATTCGCATCGTGTAAATTTTGTCGGCAATTATTATAAACCAGGGCCGGCTCGGCCAGGCACGCAGTCGTCCAATTTTATCCGGGCTTCATTCCATGCCAACCAAGCCACTTCGGGTAGAATCGCCTTATGGCACATGAGCGGCAACCACATGGAAGGCAGTGCCAATACAAATAGAAACTCAGACAACTATAATGGTTTAAATGCTGGCGATTACACATCAAGAGGCATTGAAGCCAGCAGACTGAGATCAACCAGTGAGTTTAATATTCCCGAACAATACAGGGTAACAAGACAAACTGCAGCGCAAGCTTATACCAGTGTGCTAGCACGCGCAGGGGCGTGGCCGCGCGATGCTGTGGATACCCGCATTGTGAGTGAGGTGCAAAACGGCACGGCCTCCGGCTCCGGTTCGTTTAATAATCGCCAGGCAAACAGTGGAATAATTGATAATCCCAGTGCTGTGGGCGGCAATCCCACATATAGCAATCCTGCTGCTCCCGTAGACACCGATGGCGATGGTATTCCGGATGCTTGGGAAATAGCCAACGGCTTAAATCCAAACAATGCAAACGATGGCAACGCAACCAGCCTTTCGGGAACGTACACCAACTTGGAAGTATATCTGCACGATAGGCACCGCAGTCTATTGCCGGGTTATACTCCACCCACTCCTACTCCTTCTGCTATTGTTACGGCCCCGGCTAACAACTCCATCTTCATGCCCGGGCAAACTATCAACATCACGGCAACGGCAAGTGTCCCAAGCGGTACCATCAGCAGAGTGGAATTCTTTAACGGTTCAACCAGATTAGGCGAAAGCACCACTGCCCCCTATACTTTTGCTTGGACAAATCCGCCTGCCGGAATCCACAGCGTCACGGCCAGGGCAACCAGCGGCACTACAACCGGCACATCGGCGGCTGTAGCTGTTACGGTGGGTTCACCCATAGAAACAACGAGCGATATTATAGACAAGCTCATTCTCTTTGATACAAATGCTACGCGCTGGTCAGTGAACAGTAATTTTGGTTCAGAGCTTAAAGCTTATGGCGACCGCGAATTCTTAACCGGTTCTGTTCCTGCAAACTTGCAGGGTGCGGAATGGATTAGCGTGGCAATGACTTCGAGAACACTCAAGCACACAATTACTCAGTTTGAGATGAAGACAGATGCCGTTGTAAATCTGCTGCACGAAAATAGGGTAGCCACAAAACCGGCGTGGATAGCAGCTGGTGGTTTTGTCTCAACGGGTCAAACGGTAACGGTGATAGAAAACGCATCAACAACCCGCACCTTTACTCACTACGCAAAAAATGCCAAGCAGGGCGAGACAATTATGATGGGCATAAATTCCAACGATTTCACAACATCGTCAATGATGTACCTAATAGCTTTCTCAGTATCCAACAATCCGCCTACAGCAACCATTACGGCACCAACCAACAACACAATGCTTTTGCCGGGGCAGCCTGTTACTATTACGGCAACGGCGGCTGATTCCGATGGCACCGTAGCGAAAGTGGAGTTCCTTAACGGCACCGAGAAAATAGGCGAAAGCACCACTGCCCCTTATTCCTTCACTTGGGTTGATCCACCATCGGGGGTTCATAGCATTACTGCTAGAGCAATCGACAATGACGGTGGTGCCGGAGCATCGGAGGCAGTTACGGTGTTAGTTGGCAAGAATATTGGCAGTGGCACTTTTATTGATAATCTCATTCTCTTTGATATAGCTAATGATACTGCTTGGTCTGTGGCACAAGATTTTAGTGCTGGTTCTAAGGTGTTTGGTGATCGTGCTTTTGCGCTCGGTGATGTTATTCCGGAAAATTTGCAGGGTGCGGAGTGGATTAGCTCGTCGATGGTATCAAGGACTGTCGATACGCTTAATCCTATTGTTCAATTCACAATGAAGAGCGCTGGAGTTGTGACTCTATTGTATGAAGACAGGGTTACTGAAAAACCGGAATGGGTTGAAGAAGCCGGTTTTGTAGCTGTAGATGCGAGTGAGCAAGTATCGGTAAGCGATGGCAATGCAGACCGCACCTTTACCGCTTATACAAAAGACGTTAAAGTTGGTGATATTGTGAAGTTGGGTCCAAATTCCATTGATGGCACCACAACTTCTATGATGTACTTAATAGTTTTTACCGAAAGTGGTGCTACACCAGTGCTTAACGCAAAATCTGCAAATTTAAATCTCTCCATTTTCGCCCGTGGTAAAACTTTGTTTGTAGAAGTTGGTTCTCCAACTGTTTTGGATATTTTTGATTTGAGTGGTAAAAAAGTAGCGAGTTACAATGTATTAGGCACATCTCAAACTTTGCATTTGAATTTGCAAAGCGGCGTGTATTTTGCAAAAGCACGTAGTATGCAGAGCGTTAAATTTGTAGTGAGGTAGTTCTATGAAAAGAGCGTTTCTATTGGTAGCGAGCTTTGTGCTCACCTTGTTGTCAACCGGCGTTTTTGCCCAAACTGCTCGGCTTACGGAGTATCTCGATAGAGGTGTTTTTGCCATTAACACCGGCAACTCTGTCTTTGTTAGCTGGAGGCTTTTTGCCACAGAGCCACAAGATATAGGCTTTAACCTTTACCGAACTAGCAACGGAGCCACCGAAAAGCTGAATTCGGCGGTGCTTACCAGAGGCACCAACTTTACCGATAACACGGCTGTTAGAACTCGCGCAAATACGTACTTCGTGAGAACTGTGCAAAACGGCGTTGAAAGTGACACCGATGGTTCGTACACGCTTGCTGCGAATGCACCAGCCAGCCATACAGTCATTCCTATACGTCCGGGTAACGAGATACACTTTATCTGGGTGGGCGATTTCACCGGCAACGGGAAATACGATTGGTTGGTCGATAGGCTTTGCTGGACAGACGCTTGCAGTCAAAAGTTAGAGGCGTATGAACACGATGGAACTTTCCTCTGGGAAGTTGATTTGGGGCCTGGTAGCAAAAACAACATTTCACCCGGACCCTCAGTTATCAGTGTGGGGCACTGGGATGGTGTTACCGTTTATGATATAGACGGCTGCGGACGCGCAGAGGTGATTTTGCGCGTAGGGAGCGGAGTTAAGCTGGGAGACGGCACAACATTTAATACCAGCACCTCCAACGCCAACTTGCAAAGCCTTATAGTGCTTGATGGCCAAACGGGCAAGCTCAAGGCCAGCACGCCCTTGCCAACCGACTATCTGAGCTATGGACCGCTTGCTGCCCAGTTGGGAATAGGGCATTTAGATGGGAGAAATCCGAGCGTTGTGGCCTACATGAAAAACCGCATTGGCGGTAGCGGCTCCAACTTCAACATGATTACTGCGGCGTACGATTACACCAATGGTCAGTTCGGCATGAGGTGGAAGCATTTGCGCGGCAACCAAAACCTGCCCGATGGCCACCAAATGCGTATAGCAGATGCCGACCTTGATGGCAAAGATGAGATTCACCACATTGGTTTCACCCTCAACGGAGATGGTACGTTGAAATATTCGCTTGCGACCGAGGGAATAGTGCATGGTGACCGTTTTTACGTGGGACGCTTTAACAAAGGAGATAACTTTTTGATGGGTTACGGTGTTCAGCAAGATAACCCAAGCGGCATTCTTGAATATACATATAACGCAGCCACTGGCAAGACTATTTGGAAAAATTCCGTGACCGGCCCAGCCGGCGATGTGGGGCGCGGGAACTGTGGCGATATTGATCCAAGGTCTCCAGGCTATGAGTGCTGGTCTTTTCATGGCATATTTTCCAACAGTGGAACGCGCCTTACCAACGCCGATCAGCGCCCTTATCCGGTTCTGCGCCTATGGTGGGATGGCGATGGTTTAAGCCAGTCTTATAACGATGGCAAAATAGAAAGATGGAACTATTTAAATAATACGGTTGGCCGCATTTTGACCACTTGGAACTTTTCCAGCGCTACGGGAAGCGACCGTGGCTGCCCAATGTTTTACGGCGATATTTTGGGAGATTGGCGCGAAGAGGTTGTGATGACAAGCTCGGATTATTCAAAGATAATTATTTTTTCTACAGACAGGCCAAGCGATATAAGACTCTTCACGCTGTCGCAAGATCAAACATACAGAGCCGGCATGACTGTTAAAGGCTATATGCAATCCCACATGGCAGGTTTTTATCTAGGCTCCGACATGGATATGCCTGTGCCACCAAAGCTGGAATATATAAAAACTCCGAACTCTTCCAGCAGTTCTGTGGCATCAAGTTCAAGTAGCCACTCGCCAAGTTCATCTTCGGCAGTTCCTTCTTCATCTTCGGTTGTGCCGTTGTCTTCATCTTCGATAGCAGGCGTGATTATTGCAGGTGGAGATATTATAGGCGATATAACTCTCTACGATCCGGCAAATGCTGCCGCTTGGAAAGTAAGTACAACGGGTTTTGATGTTGGCTTAAAAGCTTTTGGCGATCGTGAATTCCTAGTATCTGCAGTTTTACCTATTGTACAGGGCGCAGAGTGGGTTAGCCCTTCTATGGAAACAAGAAAGAACATGGCACCCGCTACAATGCTTCATTTCAATATGAAACGTGATGCAATCGTATATTTAATGCATGAAGACAGGGTTTTTGAAAAACCGGATTGGATAACTACTGCCGGCTTCACGGTGGTGGCATCAACAGCAGGTGAAGAAGGAGAAAAAGTTACAGTAACCGATGCTACAGCGCCGCGCAAATATACAATTTATTCAAAAAATTTTGCTCAGGGAGCAAGAGTTGATATTGGCTTAAATACCATAGATGGCAACCCGAATTCTCTAATGTACTTAATAGCGGCGAAAGAAGAATCTGCAACACCCATACTCAAAAAAACACCTGCTCTTTCAACTCATTTCTCTGTGCGGTCTTTAAATGGAAAAACTTTGCTTGTTGAATCTAGCTCTCCAACTGTTTTGGATATTTTTGATTTGAGTGGTAAAAAAGTAGCGAGTTACAATGTATTAGGCACATCTCAAACTTTGCATTTGAATTTGCAAAGCGGCGTGTATTTTGCGAGGGCACGCGGTATGCCGAGTGTTAAGTTTGTAGTGAGGTAGCTGTGTTTTTTTTGTTTTTATTTTTTCTGGCGGTAGCGGGCGCTTGGGGACAGATAACATACACGTTCTCTACCGAGCTGTCTGCTGCCGGCAATAGTATTCCAGGAGCAATAAACAGAATTAAAGAAAATGCTAATGGTAGTGATGTTATAATAGTTTTTGATAATTTTAATGCGGGTAGTTCTACCTTAGTTTTCACTAATTCGGGAACCTATGATGGAATCAATTTTTCATCAACTCCCCAATGGGGCGCAATAACGCTTTCAAGCACGCTTGGGCGAGATGATCCGAATAGAAGAATAATTGCCGCAAGCGCAGAAACTGTTCTATACCTTGCAAGTGATGTTTCGGTAATGGTAAACAATATAACTATAGACAATACCGCAAATGGTCACGCAATTTACTTAAAAGACGAAGCATCGCTAACTATTCATCACGGACGGAATGAGCAACCAAATTCAGAAGGTAATAGAGATAGACATTGGATAAGAACTAATGGTGCTTACTCAATTTACAATGATGGTATAGGGACGATAACTCTAACACGAACGGCTTTGGATGGTACCCCCGGTGGTAATGGTCCTCTTATACCAGGTAAAATACGGATTCCTGTTGGAGGCGATGAGTATTTATTTGTGCCATTTTATGATAGCCAAATAAGTGATATAGATTTTAGACCTTCCAATAATGCTAGGTATACGCTTGAATTTGTTCCTTATGATAACCAATCCTTTCCAGTAACAGTATGCAGGAATACTGGTAGTCGTTCTAACATGTTTGCGATTGCGGCTGATAGTCCCAACAATTGCTGGACTATGAGCCATGTGAGTTCTACGCATGTTTTAAATGGAAACTGCAACATCACTTTCGACCTCAAAGCCGGTGGTGTAGCAAATCCGCCGATAAACCCAGTTGTTGTAGGTTATGGTCCCGTCCCCACCACACAAAAACCCGACATGAGTACTATCACCCGCCCCGGCTATCTCGATGACGGAAATGGCAATTGGTATACAGATCCAGACACAGATACTGAATTTACATTCGGAACCATTGGCACTGGTACCATTGTAACAACAAACATCGCACTCTCACCAAAATGGCGCGCGGCTAACATTGAAGGCATAAACCTTGAGAACCTCAGCAACACAGGCACCTTTGGGCAAGCATATTCAGGAACGATATCACCTATAATCGAAGGCAACGCCGGAGGAAATGTCACATACACTATAACCGACGGAAACCTCCCTGATGGACTTTCACTTAATGGCAACACAATAAGCGGCAGACCAACGAAGATAGGCCCCTTTAATTTCAAAATAAAAGCGGATCATGCCAACGGCAAAACTTTTACCACTGGCGCTATACAAATAACCATAAATAAAGCACAACTTCACGACGACATGATTGCATACATATCCAGCCAACCCTACACTGGTACTGGCATTCAGCCAAGCATAACCGTCACAGATGGAGACCCAAATCTCATCACTGCAAGCGACTATGAAATTTCTTATTCCAACAACATTGATGTAGGAACAACAGCAAAAGTTACAATCACCGCAACCCCTAGCGGCAATTACATCGACAAGGCAGAAAGAAATTTTGAAATAACAAAAATTAATCAAGGCCCGCTAGTTGTTAGCGGCATCACAAAAACATACGGAGAAGCAGCATTCCAGCTTTCTGTCACAGGAGGAAGCAGTGGTGAAACAATTACATACGAGCGCATTTCCGGCGCAGATGCAGTGGCTACGGTTACTGCAGGCGGCACAGTTTCCATTAACGGCGTAGGCTACATTACAGTAAGGGCTACTAGGCCCGGCGGTAAAAATTACAACGATGTTACTGCAGATTTCACAATAACGGTAAATCCAAAACCAATTACCATAAACAACATAACGCATACAAAAATATACGACGGTAATACAAATACAGGTGCTATAAATCTTAATACAGTTACACTTAACGGTGTAGAAGCAGGTGATGACGGAAATGTACAAGCAACATCAATAGCGGCTAACTACACAAGCCCAAATGCAGGCACTACCACCGTCAATGTCTCCAACATAACACTGGGCGGCACAAGAGCAAATAACTATAGCATTGCGCCTCAAAACGGCGTAACAGTTTTAGGAGGCATAACGCCAAGGCCAATTACCATTGTAGCAAACGATAAATATATTTTTATCGGTGCCTCAGAACCTTTATATACTTACATAGTTACAGGCAATACTCTTGTAGCACCCGAGGATATTTCTTCTCCACCGAGCTATGCTTTAGACCGGACTTTTGACAATACAGTAGCAGGGACCTTCACAATAACGCCAAGCGGCGCAGGTGCTAGCAGCAATTACAGCGTTTCGTATGAGTCCGGTACTTTGCACATTAGCAACTTAATTCAGATAGATGACAACGACATTATTTTCGATGATGTTTCTGTGGATTACGATGGCACGGCAAAATCTCTTACGGCAATTTATAATTCTAGCTCTAATAATTTCACTTATGACTATGTTGGAACTTTGCGCGGGGGCGGCTCATACCATTCACAAAACCCACCAACAGATGCAGGCACTTATACCGTTACAGCCATCTATATTGATGCTACTCATATGGGTTTCAAAGAAGCTACGTTAACAATTAACCCAAAAACCATCAGTATATCAACTCTGTCGCATACAAAAATATACGATGGAAACACAACGGTATATGTAACAAATCCTGCCGGCGCAGTTACGTTTAGCGATGTGGTAAGCACCCCAATTGACGATACACCCAATGTACAAGCAACATCAATAACGGCTAACTACACAAGCCCAAATGCAAACACTACCACCATCAATATCACCGGTATAACGATAGGCGGTACAAAAGCGCATAACTATGTTGTTGCTATGCCTCAAAATGGTGTAACTGTAGCGGGCATAACACGAAAACCAATTGCCGCAGAAATGTTTGACATAACCCCGCCAATATACACCGGTTCACCTATAACATTAACTACAACAGACATTGTGGCAACAGATGGCAGCCTTACCGTTCAATTTACCATAGGCACCTATGCAGGCAACACAAACGCCGGGACAAATACCGCCTCGGTTAGTGTAACCGGAGCAGGCAATTACCAAGGAACTTTAACTCTGCCTTTTTCAATATCAAAAGCTGCAATAAACAAACCATCGCTTGAACAAAGCGTTTTTGGATACAATGGAAGTGCACACGCAGTAAGCTTAAACGAAACCGGTCCTTACGCTTTCTCCGGAGATGTTGCAAGAACCAATGCAAATAGCTATACTGCAATTGTGAGCCTTAACGATAAAAATAACTACGAATGGAAAGATGGCACAAACACAGATCTTGAACTTAGTTGGTCAATAAGCCGCCGTGCAATAACCACCGTCACCATCGCCGGAGTCACCGCGCCTGCAATCAATGGCATACCAACTCAAACAGCAACGGCAAGCACCGATTATCCCGGCTTAGTTTCCGCTAATGTTTCGGTTGTTTGGAGCCCGGACCACGCCACCTTTCAAAGCGGCACGCCATACACTGCCAGCGTTACGCTCACGGCAAACAACAACCACACCTTTGACGGGCTGATAAAAGCAAACTTCAACGGAGAAATTAGCGGAACGGATATACTCATCTCAGGCACAAGCAACGCTACAGTCAAACTCTCACGCACATTTGCAGCAATAGAAGAGGTGGAAGTCATCGGAATTTCCATAGCAGCACAACCAACAAAACTGGCATACACACACGGCGACGCACTTGATCTTGCTGGACTTGAAGTGACACTCATTTATAGCAATGGCACAACAAAAAATGTATTATTTGAAGATTTTGAAGATAACAACATCACAACGAAACTGGAAAACGGCACAATTCTTTCTCGCAAAGATCACAACGGGAAACCTGTGACGGTTATATACAACGTATTGAATATAACAGATGACACGAGTTTGTTAATGGTAGAGAGTAAAAAAATAATTCCTCCAACGCTCTTGCAAAGCAGTTTCACTTTTGATGGAACCGAAAAAACAATAAGCTTAAACGAAACCGGCCCTTACACTCTCTCCGGAGACATAACAAAAACCAATGCAGGCAGTTATACCGCAGTTGTAGGTCTTAACGACAAAGATAACTATGAATGGGCAAGCGGCACAAGCAATGACTTGGCTCTAACGTGGAACATTAAAGAAGTGCTTGCAGAAATAAGCGGCATAACGATAGACGAGAAAACAACAAACGAAAAAATAGCCACGCATATTGGCAACAATACTCTCGAAGTTTTTACCGCATGCAATTTAGACATAGCTACCATAACAGTTCAAACCAACCCCATTGTTGAAGTGAAAATCGAAGGTGTCCAAGGAAACTCACGCAAAGTAAATCTGGATAAATTCGGAGACAATTTTTTCAAAATAGAAGTGACTGCACCTAACGGCAATTCACAAAACTATACACTCAAAATAAACAAACCAATTCCCTTTAATCAGCTTGTGGTTTTGCGCTGGGATAACACACTAACAGTAATTAACAATCCAAAAAATAACGGTGGCTTTACTTTCAATGAATACGCATGGTTTCGCAATGGTGAAAAAACTAAAAGCGGGCAATCGTGGGAATTCAACACGAGCAGCAGCCCGTTCAACCCCTCAGATTTGTATTATGTAGAAGTCGTGTCAAACGAACTTGATGGCGTGTTGCGTTCATGCGAGAGTTATGTGGAGCTGCGAAACACTACGAGCATTAGAAGCAAAGATTATGAGCAATTAGATTTAGAAAATGCGGTACTTGAAATATACGATATGGCCGGGCGTCGCATAGCCGTACAACCGGCGCAAGACCCTATACCAAGAATGTATTTGGGTTTTCATGTGTTTGTAATAAGAGATAAGAACGGTTTTAGAAGGAAGATGCAATGAAAAAAATAATTTTGATACTTCTTCTTTGTAATTTTGTATTTTTATTAAGACCTGGAGATGTTCTATGAAAACCAATTTTAGCTTACGCTGCACAGCAATAATCTTTGCATTGTTATACTCAGTTCTTCTTGCGCCTGTTTTTGCCGGCCCAATGCAAGTGGAAAAACTAAACCGCGGCTTGATTGCTGTGAGAATGGGGCAAGGGTATTACTTGTCTTGGCGACTTTTGGCAAATGAGCCATACAATGTTGGCTTTAACGTTTATCGCGGAACCACCAAGCTAAACACAAACCTGCTCACCGGTGCCACAACCTATACCGATGCCAGTGCTGCACAAAACAGCGTGTACACCGTTCGCGCAGTGCTCAACAATGTTGAGCAGCCGGCAAGCGAACAGGCATTGATAATAAACAATACCGAGGGCGCGAACGCAGGTTACTTGCATATACCCCTTCAACGCCCGCCCACCGGCACAAATGGTGGAACCTACTCTCCCAATGATGGTAGCGTGGGCGACCTTGATGGAGATGGGATTTATGAGATAGTGCTCAAATGGGATCCAAGCAATGCAAAAGATAATTCACAATCCGGCGTTACCGATAATGTTTTCTTAGATGCCTACAAACTTGATGGCACTCGTATGTGGCGTATTGATCTTGGACCTAATATTAGAGCTGGAGCGCATTATACGCAGTTTATGGTTTATGATTTTGATGGTTGCGGAAAGGCCGAGATAATGGTAAAAACTGCCGAGGGCACAAAAGATGGCACTGGTGCTTTTATTAGCATGGGGCCGGCGGCAAGTGCAAATCATAGTGCTATCCGTCGCAACTCAAGTGGTTACGTTCTTTCGGGTCCGGAATACATCACCGTTTTTGAAGGCGCAACAGGCAAGGAACTTGCCACTGCGGATTATTGGCCGGCCCGCGGCACGGTCAGCAGCTGGGGAGACAACTATGGCAACCGCGTTGACCGTTTCAATGCGGTTGTAGCTTATTTAGACGGCGAACGCCCAACCGGCGTTTTTCAAAGAGGTTATTATACACGTATGACTTTCGCAGCTTGGGATTGGCGAAACGGGCAGCTTACACGGCGCTGGACTTTTGATTCAAATACTTCCGGTTATAGCAATTATGCGGGGCAGGGCAACCACCAGTTGAGCGTGGCCGATGCCGATGGGAACGGGCGGCACGATATATTCACCGGTTCGGCTATAATAAGGCACGATGGCACGGGAATGTGGAGAAGCGGGTGGGGGCATGGAGATGCCCTTCACGTAGCGCACATGATAAAGAATACATCAACTCCGCAAATTTTTATGCCTTATGAGAGCGGCAGCGTTGGAGCTGCTCTTAGACAAGCCAATAACGGCAGCGTAATTTTTCGAGTTGATGATAGTGGTGATGTTGGTCGCGGAACTGCCGCTGAGCTTGATGCAAGCAGGCCCGGATTCAAATTTTGGTGGAACACTACGGGGCTTTTCGACCTAACCGGCACAAGAGTTGGGAACAGACCAAGCTCGGTTAACCACGTTATCTGGTGGGATGGCGATTTGACCCGCGCACTCCTTAACGGCAATACCATTGATAAGTGGAGTATTTCAAATAACAGAGCTACCAACCTTCTGAATGCAAGCGGCGCAAGTTCAATAAACGGCACAAAATCAAATCCGGTTTTGCAAGCAGACATATTTGGCGACTGGCGAGAGGAAGTGATTTTTGCACACGGAAACAGTGCGCTACGCTTATATACCACCACTATGCCAACACCGCATCGCCTCGTCACTATGATGCACGACCCTGTCTATAGAGTTGCTGTTGCATGGCAGAATTCATCGTATAATCAGCCTCCGCATCCCGGCTACTATATTGCGAGCGATATGAATTTTCCACCGCCAACACTTGATGTTGTGGTTGTGGGTTCTACACCGAACATCTTACCCACAGCGACTATTACAGCACCGGCTAACAACACGGCATTTATGCCCGGGCAAACTATCAACATTACAGCAACAGCATCCACTTCCAGCGGTACCATCACCAAAGTGGAGTTTTTTAACGGCACTGCAAAGTTAGGTGAGAGCACTTCATCTCCATACACCTTTGCTTGGACAAATCCGCCTGCCGGCGTTCATGCCATTACCGCCAGAGCAACCAACGATGCAGGCTTCGCAGGAACATCGGCGGCTGTATCGGTGATTGTTGGTGCATCCATAGGCTCGGGAGATTATATTGAAGACTTAATTCTTTTTGACCCCAATAATGTTGCTGCTTGGTCTATAAATTCAAACTTTGGCGTTGGTTCAAAAATTTTTGGCGATCGTGATTTTGCAGTTGGTTCGCTTCCTACAGACCTGCAAGGGGCGCCGGAGTGGATTAGCACATCAATGGAAACAAGAAGACCCACATTGCCACCCACAATGGCTCAGTTTAAAATGAAGCAAGACGGAATAATTAATCTTCTGTACGAAGACAGAGTAACCGAAAAACCGGCATGGCTTGCTTCCGCAGGCTTCGTTGCAACAAGCCAAAAAATGACGGTGACCGGTGATTCACAAGACCGCACCTTCACTCTCTATACAAAAAGCGCAAATCAAGGTGATGTTGTAACATTAGGCACAAACTCCAACAATGGCACAACTTCATGCATGATGTACATGTTAGCGTTTACCGGTGGAAACCGTTTGCCCACAACATCTGTTACTGCACCGGTCAATGGTTTATTGGCTACGCTTGGGCAACCCATCACCATCACAGCAACAGCCTCAGACCCTGATGGCAGCGTTGCGAAGGTGGAGTTCTTTAACGGCACAACTAAATTGGGCGAAAGTGCCGCAGCACCATACACTTTTGTTTGGACAAATCCGCCTGCAGGAGCTCATACCATTACGGCCAGAGCAACCGACAACAGCGGCGGTATTGGAGTATCGGAAGTTGTAAATGTAATAGTTGGTTCACTCATTGGCTCCGGAGATTTCATTGAAAACTTAATTCTCTTCGATCCGGCTAACGCTGCTGCTTGGTCTATAAATCAAAGCTTCGACGAAGGTGTCGAGGTTTTTGGTGACCGTGCGTTCACAGCAACTTCTGTCCCTGAAGAACTTCAAGGTGCGGAATGGATAAGCTCTTCAATGGAAACGAGAAGGCACGCATTGCCTGAAACTTTTATTCAGTTCACAATGAAGAAGGATGCAATTGTGAACCTTTTGTATGAAGACAGGGTTTATGAAATACCTGATTGGGTTGCCGAGTCTGGTTTTGTAGCGAGCGAGCAAAAAGTAGTGGTAACCGGTGATGGTGCAGAGGAAGGTCGCTCATTTACCGTTTTCACAAAAAGTGTCAGCAAAGATGATGTTATAGCGATGGGCGTAAACACTAACGATGGCATGAGCACATGCATGATGTACTTGGTGGCTTTTACCGAAGATAAAACCTTGCTTGCGCTTAACATAGTTCCGACAAATTTGTTTTTCTCCGTTTTTGCACGTGGCAAAACTTTGTTTGTAGAAACAAGTTCGCCAACTGTTTTGGACATTTTTGATTTAAAAGGCAAAAAAGTAGCGAGTTACAATGTGCAAGGTGCGCAAACCCTGCGTTTGAATTTGCAAAGCGGTGTGTATTTTGCAAAAGCACGTGGCATGCAGAGCGTTAAGTTTGTAGTGAGGTAGGCGGCTGCCCCTACCGCACCACAATCCGCTTTGCAATACCCGAATGTTTTTCTATATACACACCCGGTGTGGTGGGTTTGATTGTGCCCAAGGGTTTGCCGGTTAGGGTGTAGTAGAGTGGGGTATTTGAATTGAGAATTGAGAATTGAGAATTGGTACTGTTTCGGTCCATTTTGCTGTTAGCGTGATGTTTTCGGTGATTTTGGTGTCGAAGTCGAATTCGTCACCGTTTGCACCTAACCAGCCTGCGAAGTTGTAGCCGGCTCTGCTTGGGTCTGTTGCTGGCCTTATTGCTTTTTCGCCTTCGGTTATTTCTTGCGAACTTGGCGTTGGTGTGCCGCCGTCTGTGTCAAAAGTAACGGTGTATTTTGGTTTGGGCGTTATTGTGAAATTAACGACGGTGCTGCTCAAACTTACTGCGTAGTTGGCGCCTGAGTTGTCTTCGGCGATTGTGATTGGGTATTCGTCGGCAGTTTCACCTTCGGCGCGCTTTAGCGTTATGCTTCCCGGAACCCAGCTTGCGGGCAATTCTGCTGGTGTTGTTGTGTAGGTTAGCGGTGGGTCATCTGCTGTGCCGAATACTTTGCTCAAGCCTGAGGTGGGGGTGATTGTCACCGCAAGCTGGGTTATTTTCCAACCTAAGTTAAGGGGGTCCAGTTCATCTTCGCCATTCCATTTGTGGTTGTTGTTTAGCGTGAGAGTGAGGGTGTAGTCGTTCGCATTTGTTTCTTGCTCATTGCCGCTTATGATGTAGACGTTGTTATAACCAGTCGCTCGGCAGTGGAGGTGCCACCACCCGCTGCTAAGAAAATAGTTCCCAAAGTATTATCTGTGTTTTCCGATGTTACTAATGCGTTGCCGGAAATAGTAATCAGACCGGTGGAAGCGTTCCAAATGGCGGCGCCTTCCGTTGCCTTCACCTCTCCGCCCTCCTCAACATTAAATGCCCCTGCACCGGTTAAGGTTACAAGAGTACCTGCGCTTCCGGTAAGTTTCGCCTTCCACAACACAGTCCCGCCTTTCGGAATATTAAGCGTGAGAGTGCTGCTTGCTGTTGCATCTCCCGTAACTGTTACGGTACCGGTTGGAGATTCAACTGCTACCAAGCCGTCAATTGTTTCAATCGCAGTTATAACAGCAGACATATCCTGCCCCCATGCCGCTTGTGTGAATGCCAATACGGCAAGGGTGATTGCCACGCTAAAATTTTTAAGAATGCTGTTCATGTAAGTTAATGTAGTAAACGCGGAATTAGTTGTTAGGGTTTGGGTTTGCTCATAGCTTGCTCCTTTTTTTGAATTGAGAATTGAGAATGGAGAATTGAGAATAAATTTTTGAAATCATGTTAATCCTTTAATCAGGTGAATCGAGGTTCAGACAAGAAGCGGCGATTTTGCGGATTTTTATTTTGTATATTTACCTTAGGAGATTAAATATGCAAGCAGTTCAGTTTGAGACCGCCGTAGCTAATGGAGTTATAAACATTCCAGAGGAATACTATAGCAGACTATCACCTGTGGTAGAAGTTATCATTTTGTCTAAAAATATTCCCGAAACTATGCTTATGAGTGAAAAATCCCTCGCAAAAGATTGGAATACTCCTGAAGAGGACGAAGCATGGAAGAGTTTGTTCTAGTGCAAAAAATAAGAAGCTAACCAAAGAGCTTGAACAAAAGGATAAAGAAATAGAAGAACTAAAAAAGAAATTACACCTTTGCAAAACTACCTAATTTCCCATCTACAGGAGCAGGCAATCCAAGTATTGCGAAGAATGGCTGGATTTTGTTATTCTTAATAGAGCAAGTGGTGATATTTTGCAAAAGCACGTGGAATGCAGAGCGTTAAGTTTGTGGTAAGGTGATGGATTTTCTACATTATTCTTGATGCTCATAGCGAACCCTATTTATGATACTGTGTTCAAACATCTTCTTGAGAACGAGAAGGTGGCGAAATTCTTTATCTCAACGCTTTTAGGAAAAACAG
>JAITUM010000272.1 GCA_031286305.1 Candidatus Fibrimonadaceae bacterium
AGCCAACGTCGCTTTGCATATCGCTTGTCCCATGTCCCAGCCAACGTCGCTTTGCATACCGCTTGTCCCATGTCCCAGACAACGTCGCTTTGCATATCGCTTGTCCCATGTCCCAGCCAACGTCGCTTTGCATATCGCTTGTCCCATGTCCCAGCCAACGTCGCTTTGCATACCGCTTGTCCCATGTCCCAGCCAACGTCGCTTTGCATATCGCTTGTCCCATGTCCCAGACAACGTTGCTTTGCACGCCGCTTGTCCCATGTCCCAAGCATGGAGCTAAGCAATGTTATTAAGCCTTCCGCTTGCAAAGTCAAGAGCAGAAATAGAAGCTTACGTAGCCAAGCAAAAACACTTGCTTTTAACCGCTCCGACCGGTACGGGAAAATCTTCTTTTTTACCTTGGCTTTTGGCGGGTGAGCAAGGTTGCGTTACAGTTTTGCAACCAAGGCAGTTAGCCGCTAGAGAGTTGGCAAAATTTTTAGCAAACTGCTACGGCGAACTTGTTGGAGAAACAGTAGGTTACAAATTTCGTTTTGAAAGCAAAATAAGCAAAAAAACCAGGATTTTATTCCAAACTTATGGGAGTTTTTTGGCGGAAGCACTTAATGAAAAACATTCTCAATTCAATTGGCTGATTTTTGATGAGTTTCATGAGAGACGGGCGGAGATGGACTTGCTTTTGGCGGCGGCTTTGGAGAAAGGGCAAAGAGTGGCGGTGCTTTCTGCAGAGCTGGAGAGGGAAGCTCTGGAAAAATATCTTGGCGTTAAATGTTTGAAGGTTGAAAATCCGGGATTTCCTGTGGAAATAATTCACCAAGAGTCTGGCGGGGAGCTTGTAAGCCAAGTAGAGCGGGCGGTTAAGAGTGTTTTGTACAATGAAATTGGCGGAACGATTTTGGTTTTTTTGCCCGGAAAGGCGGAGATTGCAATGTGCAGGGAACGGGTGAGGGAAAGTCTCGGTAAAAATTCCCCGGAACTCTTTTCGCTTTTTAGCGGCCAGTTAAAGGAAGAACAGGAAAAGATTTTTGAGCAGAGCGAAAATACAAGAATCATTTTTACCACGAATGTTGCAGAGACATCGCTCACAATTCCGGGGGTTAAAGCGGTTATAGATTCTGGATTAGAGCGGACTGCTTTTGATGAAGCGGTTAGAACGCTTAGGCTCTCGCGAATCGCTATGCAGAACGCTGTGCAAAGAACAGGCAGAGCGGGGCGAACGCAAAAAGGTTTGTGCATTCGTTTGTGGAGCAAGCGTGATGAATCAAACTTTGCACAAGCAATAAAACCGGAAATTGAACGCATAAATGTTACAAGATTTTTGTTGCAGAAAATTAATTTGGAAATAAACACCCCGCTGCTTAGCAATGTTCCTGAGCAAAAAGAAAAAGCCGCTTTGCAAGAGTTGGAAAATTTAAGTTTAACGGATAAAAATTCAATAACCGAGCTTGGCAAAAAAGTTTTGCGTATTCCTGTTCAATCTCTGGAACTTGCTTGCGCCCTCGCTTTGCAAGAAAATCTTTCAAAAGAAATTTTGGCTATTGCCGTGATTTTAGAAAGCGAAAATAAAAGCGGAAATATTTTGCAACTGGCGGAAGATAAGGGGAAGTGGCTGCGTGAAGAGAAGTTGCATTTTGAGCAGATGCAGAGACTAGTGGCTAGTGGTCATTACTCGCCTTTGGCGATTCACCAGCGAAATGTCCAGCGGAAAGGGTGTTGGCTAGTGGCTAGTGGATTGGAGTTTTTGCTTTCTGTGTTTCCGGATTCTTTAGCTTATAGGGGTGATGGGGAGCAGTCTTATAAGACTAAAGATGGGGTTTCGGTTTTTTGTGAGTCTAGGGAGAAGGCTATTTTGGTTTTGGGGTTAATGCGTAGCGGAAAGAAGACGACTGCTAGGCTTTATGCACCTGTTCCGGAAAAATATTTGCCAAGCGAAGAGTCGCGTTTGGAGCTGCATTGGAAGGCTAGTCAAAAACAATTTGTTGCAATGCGAGTCAGCACTCTTGGCAAAAGCGAGTGTTCCACAGAAGAACGCAAAACTCTTGAAAGCGAGACTGCGGAAGCGTGGAAAATTTTGATGGAGAAGGAAGATTTCACAAGCCAGTGGCAAACGGATGAAAATTTGACTTTGCTTGCAAAAATGAAGCTTGCGGCGCAATATTTTCCTGAACATAATTTTCCAAAGTGGGATGAGGATGATTTTACATTGGTTATGGATGAGTTTTGCACCGGAGTTTTTTTGTTGCGAGATTTGAGTGAGGAGCGTTACAGAAAGATTCTTGAAGACTATTTTGGGGCATATTGGCTAGAGTGGTTGCAAAAAACTTTCCCATCTTCTTTGAAGCTTTCAAACGGCAGGGTTGCAAAATACCTGTATTCTGATGATATTGTTGAGCTTTCTGCTCGCATAGGCGACTTTATTGATATGCATGGCGAGCACTTTATAGCGGAGGGTCGTTTGCGTGTTCGCTACGATATTTTGGCTCCTAATTACCGTACTGCCCAAAAAACATGGAATTTGAGCGATTTTTGGCAAAATACTTACCCTCAAGTGCGCAAAGAGCTAAGGGGAAGGTATCCCAGGCACCCATGGCCGGAAAAATAAGAGGCGTATGCCCTGCCAAGTTGCTTGAATACCGAATGTCCGGTAAAAAAAATACTATCTTTACCCATGGTTATCTATTCTATGGCTGCGCAACGCGCGCGGCCTCTGTTTGAACTTGAATAGAGCCAAAAGGCGGTAGGGGCATCTGTCTCTACCGCCTTCCTTTTAGACTGCATCATGCGGCTTGACCCAGTTGCCATACCATAACTACCGCTTCCACGGGAAATTGTGTAGCCTTTTTCCGTTGTTTCCCTCTTGGTAAATTGGAACGTCGTAGTCGAATACATAAAAATCGGAGTTTTCTCTGTGGCGAAGGTTTGGAGCTAAGCGGACTGCAGCACCGCTGACTTGCTTTGAAATGGAGAAATCATATTGAAGACTGAGTTCGCCAAAAATACTTTTTTTGTCAAAATCATAGCCACTCCCTATTTGCAAGTGCTTTTTTTCTGTGCCCTGCCTAAAATTCAGCTGCGCAGCGAGTTTTTCGCCTAAAAATAAACCGCCCTCAGCAAAAAGCAAACTTTTAGACAAATCACCGGACAAGCTCGGATGCAATGGGATTTGCGAAATAGCGTTTATGCCACTTTGGTCACCCCTTGTATAGCCAAGAATTAGAGCCACCGGATTGGTTCTGTTGTAGATTTTTTTTGCCAACTGGGTTTGGCAACCATAAATATCGGTATTTAACATGCCGCAAGCTGCCCAAGAAGGATTTTTTTCCGAGTCCCACAGCAAATAGTAACGATCCAAAATATCTCTCTTAGGCAAACGGTCTTGATTTTGCGTTTTCAGCGAGGGTGATAAAGCGCCAACAAGATAAAAATCAAAGGGAGCTACCAAAACGGCATCCATATCAAAAGCCAAACGAAGCGGATAAACATGCCTGGCAAAAGAAACCGAATGGTCAAAAGCCGGATTTATGTCTATAAATATCACAGGTTCTCTATCAGCTTGCAACAGCGGCATCTTAACTTGAACGGCTGTATATCCGGAAAAACCATCCGTATAGTCCGGAGAGCGCCAAGCAACTCCCGTGCTTGTTTCCAAATAAGACGGCATATCAAAAATGGCAAAAGGTTTTAAAGTGAATGTGGCTGCTGCCCCATAGCGGCCCTGATAAAAGAAGTTTTCCAAGCTAAGCGAAGCATAACCAATATTTGCTTCACCCGTAATAGAACCTATTGAATAACGCTGGTCAGTATCGTAAATGCCGGCTAAGGTCAAATTATACGCAGTATTTTCCTCAGAAATATTTTGCATCATTCCGGTAAAATATAACCGCTCGCCGGTAAATCCAAAAGCCATCCCTTGCCCCTTTTCTTCATAAAAAGGCAAAATGATTTTTGCCGCAGGTACAGGCTCTTTGCTAATTCCCACACCAAGCTCCAAAAAAGTAAGAGGCCTCATAACAACGCTATGGCGAATGCCGCTGCTGCCCATAAAATCAAAGCGAGCCGCATAACCCACCTCACCTTTATCTACAGAACCGGGAGCAGGCGTATAAGAATAACCGCTATATCCCCCAGGTGCAATAAAAGCAAAAACCGACGAAACGGTGAGGAAGAATGTGAATATGATGCTTAGTTGAGAATTGAGAATTGAGGATTGTACATTGCTAACTCCTTTGCTTAGTTGAGAGTTGAGAATTGAGAATTGAGAATATTCGCAAAGATAACCGCTATTTGTGGAGTTATTCTCCATTCTCCATTCTCCATTCTCCATTCTCAATTCTATATCTCTCAACTCTCAACTCTAATCCAGAAGGTGCACCAAAAGTCCGTCTCTTAGCTTGGGTTCAAACCATGTGCTCTTGGGAGGCATTATTCCATCTGCATCTGCTATTTCCATAAGCTCGTCCAAGGAGGTGGGAAACATGGCAAACGCAGCTACGCATTCACCGGAATCTACTCTGGCCTGCAACTCGCCAAGCCCTCTTATTCCACCAACAAAGTCTATTCGCTTTGAAGTGCGTGGGTCATCAATTCCGAGCAAAGGTTTCAAAACCTGATTTTGCAAAAGCGAAACATCCAAGTTTTCTACAGGATTTTTTTTGCCGTAAAATTTCTCATGAAATTTGCAACTGTACCATTGACCGCTTAAATAAAGGCTGAACTGCTTTGCTTTTTGGGGAGCTGCAAGGCCCGGCAGTTTTTCAATATCGCAGATTTCGCTAAGAGAGTTCAAAAAATCCTCTGTGCTCTTTCCGTCCAAGTCTCGGACAAGCCGGTTATAATCCAGAATTTTGAGCTGCGTTGAGGGAAAAAGAATGGCTAAAAAGCGGTTATATTCCTCGTTCCCCTTATGTTTGGGATTTGCTTCTGCCATTGCTTTTGCGGTTCTTGCTCCGGCGGCGCTCCTGTGATGCCCGTCTGCTATATAAACGCAAGGTAGCGAGGCAAACGATACGCGGAGCCTCTCCATGGTAGGCTCGTCATCTATAACCCAAACGGTGTGTCCAATGCCGTCTTCTGTTGTAAAATCGTAAATTGGAGTTTTTTGAATAACCGGTTTAAGCAATGCAAACTGTCCTTTATCTCTGTATGTTAAAAACACCGGACCGGTTTGTGCTCTTGTGGTCAAGATATGGTTTAAGCGATCTTCTTCTTTGTCTGCTCTGGTGAATTCATGTTTTTTTATGGAGCCTCTGAAATAATCATCTGCTTTTACGCAAGCCACCAGTCCATACTGTTCTCTTCCGTTCATGGTTTGGCGGTAGACATAGAAGCATGGTTCTTCTTCTTGAAAAACAATGCCTTCTCTTTCCATTTTTTTCAAGTTTAGTTTTGCGCGTTCATAAACCTCTTCGCTATAAGGTTCAATTTCCGGCAGTTCAATTTCCGAGCGGGTTATCCTCAAATAGGAATAGGGTTTGCCTTCAGCCATTTTAGCGGCTTCATCGCGATTCATAACGTCGTAAGGCAAAGACGATATATCTGCAACCAATTCGGGTTTAGGTCGCAAAGCGCGAAATGGGTGTATTGAAAACATGGAAGTAATTTAGTAAAAATATGAGGGAAATTTTCTCCCTCGCCCAACCGCCTTACGTGGCAATATACCCAGCACAGCTGAATGGGATAAACTTATGCGTTATGCAGATGGCAATGGTGAAGACAAATACGGCTTCTCTGCCTTGCCTGGTGGCAACGGCTATCCCGGCTATTTCAAGGATATGGGATACAACGGCGACTGGTGGAGTGCCTCTGAATACGATGGCAATAATGCTTACCGCTTTGACTTGTACGGCGGCGATAAGGCCGGCTGGGAAGACATAAATGGCAATCGCAAACACGTTAAATGTGCAACATCACAATAAATAAAACCCAGATTAAATGCAATATTTTGTCACATTTTTTGTATTTTTGCAACATGGTGAAATTTTGCGATGTAAATTCCTCGGATAGATACAAAAATAAATACCGGATACCGTCAAGTAGGCTGACGGGCTATAATTACAACGCAAACGGCTGTTATTATATTACAATTTGCACAAAAAATCGTGAGCACTATTTTGGAGAAATAGTTGATCATAAGATGCAATTGTCAGAAGTTGGCGAAATTGCAAAATCGGAATGGTTAAAAACAGCAGAGCTGCGCTCCGACATGAATTTGCGCTTGGATGAATTTATTGTTATGCCAAATCATTTCCACAGCATTGTTTTTATTGGTGGCAATCAATATAATACGGGAAACATTGCATGTAGAGACGCATCTGCGCGGGGTAGAGACGCAATGCATTGCGTCTCTACTTATAAAAATTCATTCAGCCCTCAATCAAAAAATATGTCATCAATAATACGCGGATTTAAAAGCGCGGTAACAACATACGCCAGAAAGCACAGCATTGTTTTTGCATGGCAAGAAAGATTCTACGACATCATCATTCATAATAACGATGAATTAGATAGAGCGCGCAAATACATTTGCGATAATCCGCAAAATTGGGATGAAGACGAATGCAATAAATGATTGTTTTTAAGCAAATTTAGTCGTTATTTTTAAATAAACCCATTCCGTTCTAGCCGTGCAAGCTTGATTTCTTCATTGATTTCATCCATGGTCATTTCGCTTGTGGCGACTTGGAGAATTCACGGACGGACAAAACCCGCGCTGTTCCCTTGCTGTTGTATTTCGCTTTATTCTTTGTGCAAATTTTCTATATTTATTGAGAGAGGTATTTTATGCAGTATTTGTCAGTTCAGGAATTTACCAAGTCGCCGCAGGCAGCTTTGGCTGTAGCTTCAAAGCGTAAAAAGGTAGTTTTAACACGAAACGGCAAGGCATCCCATATTTTAATAAAAACAGATGACAAGAGCCTTGAAATGTTAAATGACATGCTTGTGAAAATTGAATTTGAGCGGTCTGTATCTGAGATGCAAGCGGAATCAAAACGCAACGGAAACTCTAAAATGAGCATGAAAGAAATAAACAATATAATCTCCAAAGTAAGAGCTGATGCCAAAAAAGCAAAATAAGCCTTTGCATATAATAAAAGTTGTTATAGACACTAATGTGGCAGTGTCATCTCTGTTGAGCGACAAAGGGCATCCTGCGCATATAATAAATTTAGTGAAATCCGATTCGTTTATTCCTTATTATAACATAAGCATAATGGAAGAATATATGCGCGTTTTAAAATATCCCAAGTTTAATTTTAAGCAACAGCAAATAGACGGTATGCTGAATTTAATTAAGAAGAGAGGAGTTTGTACGGAAAGAATTTCGACTAGCGAAAATAAAATGATAGATGAAACGGATAGAATGTTTTATGATTTGCATAAAGCTGTGGGAGCGATTTTAATTACCGGAAATGCTAAACATTATCCCAAAGAACCTTCAATAATGAGCCCCGCTGATTTTATGGAATATTGTTCTTTAGAAGCTGACGATGATTAACCATTTTTCTATATTATAAGTGTGGAACAGGCAATCATTTATGTATGTGCGGCAGGCGGCTTGGCTGGAATAGCAGCTGTGCTAACTGTTTTTGTGAATCACTCCAAATACAAGAGGGACAACCAACTAGAAACGCTGGTGGCTCAAATGCAAACTATGCAGGCTAGCTTTGACAGCCAACTTAAAGCCATGCAGACTAGCTTTGACAGCCAACTTAAAGCCATGCAGGTAGATGCCAAAAACAATAACGATGCTTTCCGAGTTCAGTTGCAAGGCATGGTCGAATCTGTCAATTCATGGAAGGGCTTGTGGGAGACTTCCAAGCAGGAAATTAGAGAGTTGAAAATGGAAATAAAAGAACTAAGAGCAGAAAACGACAAACTTAGGTCAGAAATCTTAGAGCTAAAGGGGCAACTTAAAGAGCATTACAAGTTGGCGTAAAGGAGACCCTATGAAAACTCTAAAAAATATTTTTCTTATTTTTATTTTATGTTGCGTTACAGGTTGTGTCGTTGAAAGCTGTTGCGATGATTGTACGTACTCAGAAGAAAAAGTTCCTGCACATACAAATGAAAGTGGGGTCATGGTTAAGATAGTTGCTATTGATTATGATATTTATGAGAAGTTTATTGCCCATGGCGATACCCTGCACAGCTCATTTTATAAAAGACAAAGTTATGATGAATGGGATATTCCTGAGTGGCATTTTGCTTTTATTGACCCTTATTGCGATAAGGAAAAAAACATATGCAATCCAATTAGAATAGAATTACATTTTTTAGACGACCCACAAAAATGCTTGATTTTTGATGGTCCAACAGAACATGATGGGTTTGACATACGCTCTTGGGATTCATATGAAAGAGGAAAGAAAATACCAGGTTGGGCGAATCATTGGGCTGGTATAGAGTATGTTTATACCATAACACCTGAACATAGGGCAATGGCAAAAGAGGAATATTGCCCTTTAGAAACTGATGGCGACTAATCATTATTTTCTATAGTAAGTGATGATTAACTCAATGTTTGGGTATAGGGTATGGGGTATAGGGTATAGGCAATGCAAAAAAACATTGTTTTTAAGCAGATTTAGCCGTTTATTTGTGCAGTTCCCTATACCCCACACCCTATACCCTATACCCAAGCGAGTAAATCAGCGTTTACTATATTATACATATTCTTCAACTAGAGGCAGGCTTCTATGGTTAAAATCAGAGTTTTATCTTATGCATTGGCTTCGTTAGCATTTGCAAGCGTTATGTTTCTTAGTTGCTCCGGAGAC
>JAITUM010000009.1 GCA_031286305.1 Candidatus Fibrimonadaceae bacterium
CATATTGAACTTTTGCATATACATAAAGTAAAAACAGATGACCCTGTGAAGATTAAAAATTTTTGCAATGCAAATTATGAATCTTACAAAGTGAGAAAATTTGCTTGCAAGGCGTTAAAAAGTAAAGGGGTGCGAACAGGTCTAAGAGTTATTTATGTATTTGAACCGCAATTTGAAAAAATAACATTTATTGAAATTTACTTTAAAGCTGATAAAGAAAATGAAAATAAAGAGAGATTGAAGAAATTTTTGATGAGTTGATGTTGGTTTTTTCTAAATTACCTCTCATGAGCACCAAGTTAATATTTATGTTCAATCGCTTAACTTTATTGTTTTGTACAATATTTTTACTTTTAACTGCATGTGGCAGTTCCAAGGGTAGTGGGAATCCTACAAGTAACGATAGCACAGATGGTAGCTTAGCAACAAAACGCCCTAGAAACAGCGTATCCCAAGTCGCCTTTGTTTCGCATTTGAGTTGCCTCTTGAACATTCTCAATAACTATTTTCGATTTATCAACATAAACGCTCTTCCAAACTTTGCGCCAATCGTCAATGGAGCCCCTTTCAAAAGCGCATAAAATACCCTCAACACCCCACTCTTCCACAGGGTCGCTTGGCGAAACATCTATATTTCTGAATTTAAGCATCACTGTTTTCCATAATTTCCATTGCTACTTTTTTACAAATTTCTACAATATAATTCCAATCTTTCCATTTTTCCAATGTTCCCTTGTAATTTGGCAAAAGTTTAATATTGCTTTTATCTTTCGGAATAGCTTCCATTAACTGTCTTACTAATTGCGAAAGAACAGGTTTGTCGTTTCTCGACTCATCAGTGTAATAATCGTCTATTGAATTAATGACTCTAACGCAAGCATCTATTCCTATTTTATCGCTTAATGCGGCAAAATCTAGATAATCTCGCATTTGGTTTCGCTTTACAATTAAAAACGCTTTTATGCGCAAGATTTCTTCTATTGTGGGTAAGTTTAATGAAAATTCACCAATTTTAACCTTTTCAAATTCCAAAGTTTTTTTTCTAATAAGCTGCCTAACACCAGCTTCTATTCCGCCTAACTCTCCTAAAATAATTTTTCCATAAACAGCTCTATTTGTTACCCAATCACCTTCTCTTTCTAACGCTTCTAAAATCAAGTCAAACCTGTTTTCCAAGTCACTAACAACATGGTCATGGTCAAGCGAGTACCTATGTTCAGCATAAATACTCGCAGCAGATCCGCCTACAAGTATAGCATCCGGCACAAGTTTTTGCAGCCTTGCCGCCTGTTCCACAACCCGTTTCATTTGTTCTTGCATAGGGAACAATATAGAAAAATATCAACCGCTAGCGAAGGCTTTGCCGTGCTTGCTGATTATAAAATTCAGCTTTGATTAGAAGTGTTTTCAAATTTATTTACACTCAAGTTTTTAATATAACTGTAATGCTTAGAGTTTCCTGTTAATAAAGTTTCATTGACATCAGTATCTATAATCAAAATCTTCTCCCTTTTCGTAAATCACGAACATATTCACTGGCATTTCCAATATCTTCTCTATCTTTCCACATTCCAAAAGAAGCGGTTTTCTTTCGGACATTCTTTTTAATTGGTTTACTCAAACTAATAAATTTCAATTTTGCTAGCTCTTGCAAAATGCTCATTGCGCCACTTTTTAATACGTTAACAGTCAATGCCTGTGGCTCTACTGAATACGCTATCCTTGCAGAATCTTTTACTTGCATAAAATACCTCACTGAGTAATATAGAAAAATGCCAACCGCCAGCTAAAGCTTTGCCATATTTTTTCTAAATTACCCAACATGGTGATAATCGCAATTTTCTTTGCATTTGTTTTGGCGGGTTGCACTGACAAATCGCCGAATAATATGAATAGAAATGCTTTTCTTATAAGAGTAGAGCAAGATGCAATTTTTGTTGACAACAAGAAAATTGCCAACGCTGCTGACATTGCCAAACAGGACTCTCTTGCGGTAGAAGCTTTACGCAAAGCATTAGAAAGCAAAAAAGATACTTCTAAAAAATGCCAAATAAAAATTGATTCTGAGCAAAGTTATAAAGTACTTTACAAAACTGCATCTGCTTGCAAACTTGCTGGTTATACTGATGTTGGTCTCACTTCTAAAATAAACGAAGAAGACTATGCTCAATCTTTTTCTTTGGAAAGATTGCAAGATTCTTTGGAGAAATTACGAAATGCTCCTAAGGGCCCTCCACCTGACCCAGGCCCTGGCAGTTTAAGTTTGCATGTAGTTATTAATGAAAATTATTTTCAAATTTTTGCCCTTGGAGGCTCTTTGCCCAAGATATTTCACAACGAGAATCTTGATTCTGCTTACAGTGAGCTTGAAAGTTTGCTAATTGCGATTCACAATCGCTTTAGAGATGAATCCCCTGATGCTGATGTTGGGTGTATTAAAGATAGTGGCAATATAAAAATTTCAAATGTCATTCCCGTAATGCAGAGACTTAAAACTGCTGGATTCACCGAAATAGATCTTTCGATATGTAATCCTGATGATTTTTTTGATGATGTCTGCGAGTAAACAGTCTCTGAAAGAAAGCAAATGAGTTGCTTCATTCATCCAATACACTGGATAAAAATGCAAAAACTGCAATATTATCCAGTATGATAGAAGTTGATTTTGTGGCTACGCGAGCTGGCGGCGAGATAGAGTATTATCAAGTGGCGTGGAGCGTATTGGGAGACCCGAACACCTTGCGCCGCGAATTAGCATCGTTGGAGGCTATTAGGGATAATTATCCCAAATACCTGCTAACCATGGATTATGGCAGTGGCATGAATAACGGCATAAGCCGTTTGAATGTGTTGAAGTGGTTGGCGGGTTAATATCAACCGTTAGCGAAGGCTTTGCCCAACCAAAAAAAACGTTTTTTAGCAACAATTTTGCATAGCAAATCGGAATTTTTCCGATTATCTGTGCAAAATTTACTATATTTACCTAAATGCTTGATTTTTTGAAAAAAGGCGGAGCAATTCCTTTGCGCATGGCAAACTTGTATGCCGTGCTTGCTGATTATAATTCTCCCAAAGATAAAATTTCATACATGGAGAAAAAGGGGGAAATAATAAGGCTCAAAAAAGGCTTGTACGTAGGCTCGCCGAAAATTCATGAGCAGCTGCTATCAAGAGAACTTATAGCAAACCACCTGTATGGGCCATCTTACGTATCGCTGGAAAGCGCGCTTTCTTTTTATGGAATAATACCCGAAAGAGCGGAAACTATGCGCTCCGTAACATTTAAAAGAAGCAAAAAATTCAATACTGCGCTGGGTTTGTTTGAATATCAAAGCATTCCAAAAGATTTTTATGCCATTGGTTTTAAACAGGAATTTATAGGCAATGATTACGCTTACTTGGTAGCCACACCAGAAAAGGCTCTTTGCGATTTACTGCTTACAACTGCAGGTTTAAGGTTTAGCTCAAAAAAATCCATGCTCAATTTTTTGGAATACGATTTACGAGTTGATTTTTCTGCCGTAAAATGGGACACAAACATTGTGCAGCAATGCGCAAATGTTGGGAGAAAAAACAAAGAATTGCTTTATTTAAAAGAGGTGTTAGATGAATGCTTTTGACAATATGCTTGCTAGGTACAAAGCCGCAACCAAAGAAGAAAAAAACAATGCCTTAAGAGAGGTGATGCAGCAAGTTGTGTTAGCCGGGCTTGCTCGTAGCGACTTTTTTGAAAAGGCAGCTTTTTATGGCGGTACATGTTTGAGACTGCTTTACGATTTGCCAAGATTTTCGGAAGATATGGATTTTTCTTTGCTGAAAGTTGATGAAAATTTTGATTTGCAGAATTATTTTCCATATATAAAAGATGAATTTTTATCTATGGGTAAAAGCATAGAGCTTTATAAAAAGGAAAAGCGTCAAAAAACGAATATGGAATCTGCTTTTTTGAAAAGCACTTCCCAATTTTACGATGTAAAATTTCAAACTGAAAAGCAAGTGAAAATCAAGATTGAAATTGATACTGTGCCACCATTGGATTTTGAAACGGAAAACAAGTTGTTGTTGCAGCCTTTTTCTTTTAATGTTCGTTGCTTTACTTTGCCGTGTTTGTTTGCCGGCAAAATGCATGCATTTTTATTTAGAAACTGGAAAGCCAGAGTTAAAGGTCGTGATTGGTTCGATTTTGAGTGGTATGTTCAAAACCAAGTGTCGCTCAGCTTAAAGCATTTCATTGCAAGAGCGGCTCAATTTGGAGATCAAAGCATGAAAATCAAAAATGAAAAGCTTTTTAAGCAAGCCTTAACAAAAAGAATAAAGTCCGTTGATGTAAAATCTGTTTTGAGCGATGTGCTTCCTTTTTTAAAGAACCCAAAAAACACCGAAATTTGGAGCACAGATTATTTTTTGGAGCTTGTGAGGAAGATGGAATGTTGTCCGGAAAACGGGAGGTAGCGGATTTCTATATTCAATAAAATGGAAGCAGATAGAAATTTTACGGTTCTTGCGGTTAGTGATAATTACGCCAGCTCAGACATTCTGAATAGCATATTGTCGCCTTATTATAATGTTAAAATTGCAACTTGCATAAGCGATGCCTTGGCTTTACTAAAAGGCGCTGGGATAGACCTTATAATTTTGGATTATGAATATTACAGCAAAGAAGGGCACGGTTTTTTGACAACTATAAAATCTATAGAAGAAACAATGCGAATTCCCGTGATTCTTATCGGAGATTCAAGCAACCCGGAATACGAAGAACAAGCATTTGCACTCGGCGCAGCAGATTACATAAATAAACCGCTTAGAGCTTCCATTGTCAAAGTTCGAGTCAATAACCAAAGGCTGCTGGTAAGGCAAATAAGAGCCATAGAAGAGCTTGGTATGATAGACCCCTTGACCAATGTAGCCAACAGGCGAGGCTTTGATAACCGCATAAATTTGGAATGGCTAAGAGCCATGAGAGATAAATCTAATTTCAGCATTGCTATTGCAGATATAGACCACTTTAAAGCATATAATGATGATTATGGTCATATTCAAGGCGACGTTCTTTTGCGCTCAATAGCAAAACAAATTGTTTCTATGCTAAAGAGACCGGCAGATTTTGTGGCGCGTTGGGCGGCGAGGAATTTGTGATTATGCTTCCCAGCACTCATCTTAAAGGTGCAACAATGCTTTTGGAAGAAGTTCGCAAATCTGTGGAAAAAATGGTTATACCGGGATTGCCCGGCGCAACTATAAGCATAGGCATAGCTTCGGTGGTCCCATCTTCAAACCTCTCGGTGCAAAATTTCTTCAACATGGCAGACAGAGCACTTTACAAAGCCAAGGAATCCGGCCGAAACAAAGTGTGCTATTACTCGTAGTTCCTGCTACTAAAGAACCTCAATTTCTTCAGGCATTTTTTCAGTAGCTTCCTCAGCGACTCCCTCTCCCAGCTTTGCCTCTCTGATTTCAGTGTCTTTTCTTTCCCACAAATTCAATAATTTGGGTGGAATTTTTTCGCCGTTTTTGTTGTAAATTAAAACAACAGAAGGGCGGTTCTGCTCTCTGGAATTTGAGCGAAGCACTATTCCGGTAAAACCTACAAATTCGTCTTGTGAATCTGAGGTTACCATTATGCGATCACCGGCGGTGTATATGGGAATCATTGAAAGCAGGGTTTCAACAACGGCAGAATTAAGTTTTGCTCCAGAGAGCCGCACCAAAAATTTTATGCTGTTTATAGGCGTTTGCGCGGGAATATTCGGAGGTGGGGCTATAAGGGAAATGTAGTACAGGGCAACAGCGGCAATTTCTGCATAACGATTTATTGTGCCTTTGGCTGCAGGTCCGGTCACACGCACCGGCGGTCTGTTGTTGCCTACGAGCTTGCGGGGGTAGCCTCCTCCGTCTTGACGCTCATGATGCTGCAACGCCACATTTGCACAAATCAGCGAGACATTGCATATGCGCAGAATTTCAAAACCATAATCGGTATGTTGTTTTTTCAGTTCCAAATCATCTAAAGATAGTTTTGCGCCCGGAGCTAAAATATGTTCCGGCAACAAAATATAACCAATATCCATAAGCAAAACGGCAAAGATCATGTCTTCAATTTCGTCTGGGGTAAAGCTATAGCGTTTGGCAAGCAGTGCGGCAATTATGGCGCAATCAATGGATTGCTGCTGGTAAAAATTTCCAAGAGAACGAGCGCATGTTATGCGCAAAAGCGATGGGTCTGCTTTTTTGAGTTCCTGATAAATATTTGCGGCAACTTTTTTAAAAGCCGAGATGTTCAGCGCTTCTTTTAGCTCTTCGGGTTTGCTTAAAATTTTCTCAGGTGATGGGGGGCGTTCTTCGGAAGAGATGTTTATAAGCCCAACTTTCGCTCGGAAATCCAGCACGGTTTTTCTTAGCAAAAGAATGCATTGGTTGATGGTGACTTCTGAAACCAAATCTTCGCTTTCAAGGTCCTCCAAACCCTGTTCCTGCACCCAAATTTTATCTATTCCAATTTCTTTGAGTTTAATGCTAACATCGGGTGTCATTCTATAACCCGCAGAAAGCATTATTTCACCGGTATCACGGTAAATACTTTTGGCAAGAACATGCCCAGCTCTAAGCTCTTTCAGCGCAATTCGAATCATAAGGTTATGGGAATATAGTAAAGTAAGCGCTGATTAACTCTGACTTCCCCGCTTGGGAGTAGGGTATAGGCTAAATCTGCTTAAAAACAACGCTTTTTGCACCGCCTATACCCTATATACCCTATACCCCATACCCAAACGATATAAAAAAAACTACACGCTTCGCTTCAACGCTTCGGCTTTGTCGGTTTTTTCCCAGGTGAAACGTGCGCCCTTATGGCCAAAGTGACCGTGTTTGGCGGTTGATTTGTAACCGGGCTTCAATAGGTCGAGCATTTTGACTATGCTTGCCGGCTTTAAATCAAAGTGCTTGCGAATTAAGGCCTCAAATTTGTGATCGCTTATTTTACCGGTGCCAAAAGTGTTCACATTTACAGAAACAGGGTCGGGATAACCTATGGCATAAGCTAACTGCACTTCGCATCTTTTTGCAAGTTTTGCCGCAACAATATTTTTTGCAACATAACGAGCCGCATACGCCGCAGACCTATCTACCTTTGAAGGATCCTTGCCGCTGAACGCACCGCCGCCGTGCCTGCCCATTCCACCATATGTATCAACTATTATTTTGCGACCCGTTAAACCGCAATCGCCATGGGGGCCGCCAACAACAAACCTTCCGGTTGGATTAACAAGATAGCGAGTTTTTTTATCAAGATATTTTGCCGGAATCGTTTTCTTAATCAATTTTTCAATAATCTCTTTTTTGATTTGCGAGTGCTTAACATCGGGCTTGTGCTGAGTTGATATAACAACGGTATCTACACGTACAGGCTCGTTGTTCTGATTGTACTCAACGGTGACCTGGCTTTTTGCATCGGGGCGAAGCCACTTTATTTGACCCTTCTCCCTCAGCTCAACAATATTTTCCATCAATTGATGCGCAAGGAAAATGGGAAGCGGCATAAGCTCCGGAGTTTCATCGGAAGCATAACCAAACATCATGCCCTGATCACCGGCACCTTGCTCAGCGGTATCCTTGCCAACGGCAGCGGCTGCGTTAACGCCCTGCGCAATATCTTGGCTTTGCTTGTCGAGCGCTACCATAACCGCACAGCTGTCTGCATCAAAACCAATTCCTGCTTCGGTATAACCAATTTCTTTAATGGTATCTCTAACAACTTTTTGATAATCCACATTCGCTTTTGAAGTTATTTCACCGGCAATCACAACCATGCCTGTGCTGACCATGGTTTCGCACGCAACCCTGCTTTTTGGGTCTTGCGCAAGCATTGCGTCTAAAATTGCATCGGAAATCTGGTCTGCTACTTTATCCGGATGGCCGGGAGAAACAGACTCGGAAGTGAACAAATAATTGTGGGACATATGAACCTCTCAAATTTATGTGGAGTAGTAAGATAGTAAAATTATAGTCGCTACCGGCGCAGCCAAATAAAAACTGTCTGCTCGGTCTAAAACCCCGCCATGCCCGGGAAAAAATTCGCCGGAATCTTTTATGCCGCTCCATCTTTTCAATGCAGATATAAGCAAATCGCCCAACTGCCCGGCAACAGCAATTACAAAACCCAAGCCAAGGGTAGCGGCAAGTGAAATATCAAAAACCGTGTAGCCAAAACCTGTTCTTGTCCAAATCCAAAACCAGAAAATTGCAAAGAGCGTGCCGCCTATAGAGCCTTCCCATGTTTTTTTCGGGCTGATTTGCGGAGAGAACTTGCGCTTGCCCAAATACTTGCCTGCAAAATACGCTGCGGAGTCGCACCCCCACAAGGTCATCATCACAATCATGAATTTTGAGCACTGCAACCAACCCTGCCCGGACTCAAAAAGACGAATGCTAATGCCGCCCCAAAGCCCAAGGTAGAGCGGCCCCGTCATTTGCAGCGTAAGCCATGGAAACAAATTCTTAACATCTATATATGCAAAAGCCATAACTATATAAGCAAAAATGACCACCGTCAAAATGGGAAGGATGAGAGATGTATCATCCATTATCCAAGGCACGGTCAAAATCATCGCACAAAATGGAGAGACTGTGCTTGTGAAGTTTTCTTCCGGAAAAGCGGCTGTGACCATTTTGCTCCACTCATAGGCAGACGCTGCCGCCAAAAACAGGAGCAAGGCCCAGCGCGTATAATCGCCGAACCATAAAAGAAACGCCACTATTGGCATTGCCGTAAAAGCAAAAATCAAACGCTTAGCTAGGTTACTCATTTGTGTAATGTAGTAAAGTAAATGCTGATTTAGTCGCTTGGGTATAGGGTATGGGGTATAGGGTATAGGTAGTGCAAAAAGCGTTGTTTTTTAGCAGATTTAGCCGTTTTTTGTGCAGTTCCCCATACCCTATGCCCTATACCCAAGCGTTGAGTTGAGCATTATTTACTAAATCGCCTACAATCACAGTGAAATAGAAACTCCGGCTTTTACCCATTTGTCATTTCTGTCATTTCCGGAAATATTGTCTTTGTTTTTGGCATTTTGAAACCCGGCTCCGGCGTATATGCGTAAAGGTTGAAAATTTTCAACTCCTACGGTGAAATCCATTAAGAATAATCTCTCCTCTATTTTGCTTGATTTTTCGCGTTTGCTGCAATCATCGTGGTCTTCGTAAACTTCGCAGTCACCTTGCCTCAAATAAGCGCTTTCTAATTCAGCATTGATTTTTTTATTTGCAGAAGTGTATTTTAAATTCCACCAAAAATCAAGAGCATCGGGGCCTCTGCGGTAGCCTAGCGGATAATCAACAATGTACATATCCGCAAAATACGGCTCTTCCTGCTTTCTAAAATTGGAGCTGTAAATTTTTCTGCTTGTCATTTTTTGCAAAGGAACTTTGTTATTGTTAAAGTGCGGGTCTGTGTTAACCGCATCTATTCGGCTTTCAATATCGCCATAAATGCCAAGAGGAACTTTCTGTTTGTAACCCGCTAAAAACGCAAGCGTTGTATACCCCTTGTCTCCCAAAGTTTCACCAACGGGGCTTTCAATATCTTCCATAGCAAACTGCCAATAAAATTCCGAATTCTTTGCAGGTCTAAGCCCCGCCTCCAAAGTAGTGGACATTTTGGTATATCCATAATTAAAATTATTGTGCCAAGCCATAAAGGGCGAAACATCTCTAAAATCCAAGTATTTGCCGCCAACCAAACTTTGCTCGATAATGGAAATATAACCAAAGCGCCCCTCTATGCCAACCTTGTGCAAAAGTAAATTTTTTGTGGGTTCGGTATAAGTTCTGTTTCTTGCATTTGGTATTGTAACTGTTTTCTGTTCTTCTTTTTCGCTCTCAGAAAGCCAGGCGTTTAGAGAGACAATCAAAAAATCATACCTTGCAATTCCTGCGGCAAATTTCCAGTGAATAGCATCGTGGTGCGGAGCGCCGCCCAAAACTATTGAGTTTGGAGTTGGAGCAATTTCCGGTTTAAATCGCCCGAATTTCACAAAACCTGCAGGATTATTCCACTGCCCCCAAGCTTCTGTAGGCACATTCAAATCCAACTCCGAAGGATCCAAAGTATAAACGCGTTTGTACGGGTCTTTATGCCATGCCTCAATGTCTCGCCTCAACGGAAATTCCGCATGAATTAAAAAGTCCTCTTTATAATTTGCACCCAAGCTCAAAACAAAAAAAGCCGGCAAAGTTTCAAAATACCGCCCGGTTTGCAAAGGTACTCTCAAGGCCATCCAATCATTGCCGCCGAATTTTTCAATTGTATCCACAGCAAAAACGCCTGCAGTAGGTGCCCCCCAAACGCCCGCGTTTATTTTAATCCCTACAGAACCTCCGATGTTTTCTGCTTGCGAAAAAGCAACCAAGAGCAAGAGAAATAAAAAAATATTTTTCAAGATTTTTGTTCCTTAAAAATGCAAAACGGAATATATCGGTGATAGCAATATTTTTTTTCCTTCCAAAAAATCTAATTCGCAGAGAAAAGAAATGCCGGCGATAATCGCTTTTTGCCGTTCAACCAAACGACAAGCCGCAGCCATTGTTCCGCCGGTTGCCAAAATATCGTCTATAAGCAAAATGCGCTCACCTTCACTAAATGCATCCACATGAGCTTCTATGCTGGCTTCGCCGTATTCCAAAGAATAAGTTTCGGTATCGGTTTTAAAAGGCAGTTTGCCTTTTTTGCGTATGGGTACAAAGCCAACTCCCAGCTTATTTGCCGCCAGTGTGCCAAAAATAAAGCCTCTAGCTTCAACTGCCGCCACTTTTTGAATGTTTGTCCCTTTAAAAGGTTCAATCATTTTTTCTACAGCAAAATCTAAAGCGGCCGCATTTGCAAGCATTGGGGTTATGTCCCTGAAAATAATTCCGGGTTTTGGAAAGTCCGGAATGTTTCTAATAAAAGGAATCAAGTTCATCAGGGATGAATGTAGAAAACTAATATGACAAGCATGTAGAGACGCAATGCATTGCGTCTCTACTACATTGGTTGGGATGCGTCTCTACATTGCTAGAACGAATACATTGCAGATATTCTTGTTAGGAATCTGCTCTGGCCTGCGAAGGGGTTGCGGAATATAATGTCTTCGGAGACGGAAGCGTCTATTGTGAGCTTGCGGTCTATGTTGAAGCCTACGCCAAAACCTAAGTGATCGTCAAGAGTGCCGTCGCCATAGGGGTTGGTTGTCCAGTAGTTGCCCTTCTGACCCTGAGGAACAGCGCAAATAGTCTCCCTGCCGGTGCCGTTCTTGCAAG
>JAITUM010000043.1 GCA_031286305.1 Candidatus Fibrimonadaceae bacterium
TATAGTAAACGCTGATTTACTCGCTTGGGTATAGGGTATGGGGTGTGGGGTATAGGGAACTGCACAAATAAACGACTAAATCTGCTTAAAAACAATGTTTTTTTGCATTGCCTATACCCCATACCCTATACCCAAACATTGAGTTAATCATTACTTACTATAGCAAATTTTACCAACTGTTTTTAAACGTTATTCTTTTTTTAAAAAATAAATTAAGAGAAGAAATAGTAGACTGTGTTAATAACTTGAGAAAATTTTAGGAATGGTTATAAGATACTCATTTTTATAGAGTTATGTTTAAAAAATATTAACAAATATTTGTAAAAACCTGTCTTTTTCTGAACAAAGCTTTGCAAAAGTCGGCTTTTTATTAACATTAAAAAATAAAACTTGTTGAAATTTTGTCTTTTCCAAGCTTATTAACACATTTATTGACATTTTTTTCGACTTAACCCTTGACTTTTTAGGAAAACTTTTCTAAATTATTGGGAAAAGGCGATTTAGCTCAGTTGGTTAGAGCGTCGGAATCATAATCCGCAGGTCCGGGGTTCAAGTCCCTGAATCGCTAGTTTTTTTTTCTACATTCTATCAATGAACTTTTCATCTCTAAACGAGCAACTCTCTGTGCTTATGCGCGGGGTGCATGAAGTGGTTCCAGAGGAGGAACTTGCTAAAAAAATTCAGAAATCTATAGATACAGGCGTGCCAATGCGCATTAAGCTGGGTGTTGACCCAACCGCTCCGGATATTCATTTGGGACATACGGTGGTTATGAGAAAGCTGCGGCAGTTCCAAGATTTGGGGCACCAGGTTGTTCTTATAGTTGGCGATTATACAGCGATGATTGGAGACCCAAGCGGGCGTAGCCAAACACGCTCACGGCTAAGCCATGAGCAGGTTATGGAAAATGCAAAAGAATATCAAGAGCAGTTTTTTAAAATTGTGAATAGGGAGAAAACTGAGGTTCGCTATAATGGCGATTGGTTTTCAAAAATGCCTTTTAATAAGGTCACCGAGCTGGCAGGTAGCATTACCGTTGCGCAAATGCTGGAGAGAAAGGATTTTAAAAGTCGCTATTCAAACGGGCACGAAATAAGTGTGCATGAGTTTCTCTACCCTCTTATGCAAGGTTATGATAGCATTGAGGTTAAAAGCGATATTGAGCTTGGTGGAACAGACCAAAAATTTAATGTTTTGCGCGGCAGAGATTTGCAGCAGCGCGAAGGCATGGAACCGCAGATTGGTTTGTTTATGCCTATTCTTCTCGGCACAGACGGCGAACAGAAAATGAGCAAGTCTTTTGGAAATTATGTTGGAATTAACGAAAGCGCAGACACAATGTTTCACAAAATTTACAACATTGCAGATAGCTTGGTTGAAAGCTGGTTTGAACTTTTAACAAATAGACCAAAAGAAGAGTTCAACGATTTGATTAAGAAAAATATTTTACAAGCAAAGCGGGAACTCGCTTTGGACATTGTTTCGCAATACCACAGCGGGGAAGCGGCAAAAGAGGCAGAAGAAAAAGAACGCGCTGTGCACAGCGGAGCTGCTTTGCCAAGCGATACGCCTGTTGTTGAGCTGGATGCCGGCAATTATAGCGTTTTAGATTTGCTTGTTTCCATTGGTGCTTTTACCAGCAAGGGCGAAGCTCGCCGCATGATTCAAAACAATGGCGTTAAAATTAACGGCAATGTTGTTGCAGATGTTAATGCGCAATGGGCGCTGGACAGTGAAATTATTGTCCAAGCAGGGAAGCGTAAATTTTACAAGGTGGGAGTCCGCTATATTCTAGGTATTGCTCCGTAGAATGGAACTTTGGAAATTTTTTCTATTATTTTGGCGTTATCCATAACAATTTCGCTATTAAAATCAACGCCTTCAACCCAGGAAAATATAAAACCCATAATTTCAATGTTTTTAGATTTTAAATAATCTATTGAAAGCAATGTATGATTGATAGTACCAAGGCCGGGATGCGCAATAAGCAAAACCGGAAAGCCGGAGAGCTTTGCCAAATCTGCCATGTCAAAATTCTGTGCTATGGGGACTCTTAACCCACCGGCTCCTTCCATAAAAATAAAATCATATTGTTTCTTTGCCGCAGTCAAAAAAAATTTGATAGTTTTTTTTTCAAATTTAAGTTTTTCTTTTTCAAAAGCAAAATGCGGCGAGCTTGGAGTTTTCAAATTATAAGAGCAGGCAACATCTCTATGCTTTGCCGTTTTTTTAACAAAAGCAATGTCTGCAGGCTTTCCGCATTGAATTGGTTTGTAATATAAAATTTTCCTCTTTTGCGCTTTGAGAAACGAAAGCAAAAACGCAGCGGCATAAGTTTTTCCAACACCTGTTCCAGTACCAGCAATAAAAAGACCTTTTGACATAGTAAGGAAGATAGAATTTCTACATTTACATTCAAATGAAACTATTAAAAGTCTTTGTTCGAGAATTCGCAATTCCCATAGCCACGGCTCTTGTGGTCATAGCCCTTGCAATACAAGCTTTCAAAATACCGACCGGCTCAATGGAAAATACTCTTTACGAAGGGGATTTTCTCTTAGGATTAAAATTTGTTTACGGAGTTCCCATTCCTTTTACGCACAGCAAAATCCCATTTTCCAAGCCAAAAGTGGGCGATGTGGTTATTTTTCGCTACCCCGGCGAGCCGGAATACCCGGACTACGACAGGAACCGCTACACACACCTTGCAAACGCTTTGATGTTCGGCAACTTTTTTTGGGATTCCCAAGCCCCGAGCGGAAGCCCCAAGCTTATACACTATGCAGATGGGCCAAAAGACTACATAAAACGATGCATGGCAAAAAGCGGGCAAACCATAGCGCTTAAAGATGGCAAATTCTTTTTAGATGGCGCAGAGCAGACTTTAAAAAATCAAAGCAAATACACCGAAAAGGTTAGAGGAAATTCTCCTCGCGATTATTTAAAAACAATAAAAGTGCCGGAACCAGGTGAAACCATTAGCTTTGACACCCTTTCCATCCGCGACTTGTGGTGGATTCGTTCATTGATGATTCAGGAAATGCCGGATAGCCTTGTTGAGTTTCGCATTTCTTTAAGCCAAAACGGGCAGGAGTTGCAAGATTATGTTTTCGAAGATTTTCGCATACCGGTGGAAAATCATAAATATTTGTTGATAAATACAATTTTTAACAGGAACCACATAGTTCCCCAAGGTTTGAGAATGGGAGATACCATTAGCGGTGAAGTGAATTTGAATTTTTTCCGCAAATTTGCCCGCACCGGTTTTTTAACGCGTTATAATCCTAATGTGCCGCAAGAAGGTCTTTTTGGTAGCCGCTTGGTTGGTTATGACTCTTTTGACGGTTCGCAGCTGGAAGATTTGGAAGCAAATGTTCTTTGGGAAAATACCCGCCTTGAAGAAAATTCTCAAGACACCATTCCTCTTAAACCTCTTGTTTTAAAATGGCAAGTCACGGTTAATGGCAAGCCGGTGCAGCAGTATACAGTGAGAGATGAAGTTTATTTTATGATGGGTGATAACCGCGATAATTCTTTGGATGGTCGCTATTGGGGTTTTGTTAGCTCAAGGAATATCAAAGCCAAAGCGTTTATAATATATTACAGTTTGGAAGGAAGTTCAAAAGTTGAATTGTTAAAACCTTGGACTTGGATTTACTTGCCTGTTGATATAAGGTGGAGCAGGATAGCAAGAATTATACACATGATATAAACGATGACTGCATTTCTTTCTTTTGTAAAAGAGCATAATTTAAATCTGCCAAAAAATTTTCCGGACAAAATCTCGGAATTCTGCGAGCTTCTTTTAGAAGCTAATAAAACCACAAATCTGGTGTCAAAAAACGATGAGCAAAAACTACTAACAAGACACATAGCCGACAGCCTAATATTCGCCGCATACTCCCTATTAACTCCCTCTAGGGCACACCCCGCCCTTCGGGCACCCCTCTCTCACCGCTCAACCCGTTGCTCAAGAGGGGAAAACTCTCAACTTCTATGGGCGGACATTGGTTCTGGGGCGGGGTTTCCTGTTATTCCGCTTTGCCTTTATTTTCCGCAGATAAAATTCTTTGCTATTGAGTGTAGAAAAAAAAGGTGTGAATTTTTAAACCTTGTTAAGCAAAAATTGAGTTTGCAAAATTTGGAAATAATTCAGGGTAAAGCGGAGAGTTCCGGGTTAAAAAATATTGATATTGTTTCTTGCAGAGCGGTTGGTTCTTTAGAAGCGGATTTTGAGCTGGCTAAAATGTTGCTGAAAAAAGGCGGCCGTTTTTTAACTTTGAAATCAAAGCGAATAATTGAAGAAAACAGCCGGCTGCTAAAGCAAGCAAAAATTTGGAACTACCGCTTGCCCCAAGAAGAAATGGAATACGCCTTGGTGCATTTGGTGTATTAGAGCACGAAGCTACGCTTTAAACTTACCCATGACCTTTCGCAGGTTGTCTGCCATTTTTGCCAAGTCATGTGCAGAGGAGCTCACTTGAGCGGCTCCGTTGCTGGACTCTTGAGCAACCTGACTCATGCGATTTATATCATCGGATACCTGACCCACGCGCCGCGCTGCATCGCCTGCATTTTTGGCAATATCGTTGCTGCCTTTAGCTACCTCGGATATGGCACCGGCAACCCTTTTTGCGCCGGTATTTGATTGCGCAACATTGCTCGCAATTTCATTGCTCGCTCTTGTTTGCTGATCAACGTGGCCTGCAATGGATTCCACAGACTGGTTCATTTTAAAGATGATATCCGAAACTTCTTCTATGGCCTTTATAGCATTGCTAGTGCCACCTTGAATGCCTTCTATGCGGCTGGTAATGTCATCTGCACTCTGAGCACTCTGGTTCGCAAGCTCCTTGATTTCTCCTGCAACAACCGCAAAACCTTTGCCGGCTTCACCTGCGCTGGCAGCTTCAATTGTTGCATTAAGGGCAAGCAGATTTGTTTTATCTGCTATTTTTTTAATCATATCGGTAACTTGCCCAATCTCCTTTGCCGCCACTCCCAGTTCGCTCATAACTTTGGTGGTTTCATTGCTTTTTTGGGTTGCTTCATCTGCCACTCTATGCGCTTCTCTGGCGTTTTCAGCTATTTGCCTAATGCTTGCGCTCATTTCTTCAACAGCTGCCGCTATGGTGTTCATATTCACACTCATTTGCTCGGCTGCGCCGGCAACTTCATTTGCGTTAACAGAAGACTCTTCGGCACCGCTTGCCATTGCATTGATATTTGTCGACATTCTATCTGCGCGATTTATTACCTCAGTTGCTTGCTTTAGCGTTTCTTCGGAAGAAGAGGAAAGCAGACTAGAAACATTGGAGAGCTGCTCGGAAGCGGCTGCTAAGTTATCGAC
The DNA here is from genome assembly GCA_031286305.1 of Candidatus Fibrimonadaceae bacterium. Taxonomy (GTDB): domain Bacteria; phylum Fibrobacterota; class Fibrobacteria; order Fibrobacterales; family Fibrobacteraceae; genus Fibrimonas. The sequence continues at coordinate 5,351 of JAITUM010000043.1, forward strand.
CACAGACTTGGTTTCGCCAATCGGACCTCGCAAAGTTTGCATGAGATTGTTGAAGTGACGGGCCAAGTCACCCATTTCATCAGTGGATTCAACGGCAATGGTCTGGGTTAAATCGCCTTCACCCTCAGAAATATCTTTGATGGTTTCAGTCACTTTGATGAGCGGCTTGGTCATGGCGCTAAGAACAATGAAAATTATCACAGCCGTTCCTGCCACGGAAAGCAAAGCCAAAATTATCATAAATTTGCTCAAACTGCGCACATCTTTTAAAATATATCCCTCTGACATCCCAACCATCACCGACCAATTTCTATCCGAATTGCCGATGGCTACAGGATGTATATCCATGTGCATAACTTCGTCCAACTCCGGTATGTAATTTTTTGTATAGAATTCTTCGCCTCTCTCCAATGCCCTTTGAACATCTGCGGTAGCTGCACCGTAGGCATCTCTGTCCACATCGGCAAGCATTTTGCCCACCTTGTGCGCACGGTAGCTTCCCATTACAAAACCATTGTCGGAATAAACTGCCATATATGAAATATTTTTCTTATTATTTTTCAACGCTTCTTCTACCAGCTCCTGCACTTCATATACATCCAAAAGCAATCCTACACCGCCTATGGTTTCATTGGTTTTGCGATTGATAATGGGAACCATCATTCTAACTAGAATAGCATCCTTTCCGCTTGCCGATTTTCTGACAAACGGGTGTTCAACACGGTCTTTCTTTGAATTTGGTCCGTTGAAATAAGCCATGGAGTTTGCTACATCAGCAGAGAGGCGGCTTTTTATATTGCCGGATTCTCTGGTATATGTTATGGCATATTGACCGGTTTTAGTGGAGCCTGTACGGCCTATGTGTTTAGCGTCCATGCCGTCAATAGCGTTTGGTTTCCAAATTGTGTAAAGATTCACCAAGCTTGGTTCGGAGGTCATAGCTCCATGAAGTATATTGTCAAACTGGTCGCGTCTATCTTCTACATCTATGCGCTCGTAGTCTTCCATAATATTTGCGATTGTGCGAAGCATTTGTATATAGCGACCTTCTTTGCCCTTCCAGTATTCAGCTTGCTCTCCGGCAGCGTTTGCCACAGATTCAATAGCCAACTTTGTGCTTATCTTGGTGGCTTGCCACAAAGATAAAGCTGAAATTGCCCCAATTACAACAGCCATAACAGCGGCCATAAGAATGCTGAGCTTAAATTTTAACTTCATTTTGGTCCCTCAAAAAAAAAAATGAATGCTTAGAATATAGTAATCAATGATTAACTCAATGTAGTGGCTAGTGACTAGTGGTTAGTGACTAGTTAAAATACTTAAATCATGGTTTTTGAGCAAATTTAGCTGTTTTTTTGCAAAATGCTAGCCACTAGCCACTGACCACTACCGAGTAAATCAGCATTTACTATAGAAAATAATACGCTTATACTTACCCACAATTATTAGCTCTATGGGTCAACTTAATCGGCGTGGAGAATGGCAAAATTAAAAGAGATAACTTATGCCAACACCATATTGATTCATGGAACTTTTGTCGTCGCTTTTAGAGGTGATGTTCGTCAAACCAATAACAGCTTTTAAATCAACTCCAATATTTGAAGTTATATTGTAGCCGGCTCCAATAGCAATACCAAAATCCATAGACCTTTTATTAACGTTTTCACTTTCTTTGCCATCATAATCCGGCTCACCGGTTCCTGACATTTCCATGCTCCTTTCAGAGCCAATGGGAAGATCTATTTGCCATCCGGCGCCAGCCCATGCACCACCCAACGAATACGCTACTACTACAGGAATGCTAATAGCAAACTCTGTTATATCTTCCTCATATTTCGCATCATATTCTTTACCATTTAGATCGTAATATTTCATATCAAATTCTTTATCGTACAATGTTCTGAAATGAAATTCAGCTCCGATACGAAAATTTATGTTTCCGCTAATGGGAGCAATGGTCAATAATCCACCGCTAACACCCATGCCCATGTTTATGTCCTTATCCACAGTTTTATTGCCGGAAGAATAATCATTCATGTTAAATGCGGCTCGGACACCATATTTTATGCTCTTTTCATCAGCAAAAGAAAGGCTTGTGACTAGAGCAACTATTGCAGCTATTGAAATGACTCTGTTCATACCCATAAATATAGAAACATTTGACCGGCTTGTCAACTTTACTGCAGCGGTATCAGGGCAAACGCATCTAAATTTTTCAAATATGGGGGATTTCCCCCTGCCAATCCTCTAGCATTTTCTACATTAATACTAAGTCTTAAACAAAAGGAGGTTCTATGAACACAAAACTCAAAATCTTGGCCTTAATGCTAACCATAGTTTCTTTTGCCTTTGCCGGCGGCGATGGCAAAAAGAATCCGGAAGAATGGAAAGCTTTTAAGGAGTGCAAACAACGCGTTGAACAAGGTAGCGATGAAGATTGCTCTGCTCTTAAGCCGGCTTGGAAAAAAGACGGAAAGAAGGGTGACCAAAAGGACGTAAAAAATTGCACAAAAGACAAAAAAGATAAGTAGTGCTTCGCTTTTTATCTTTTATTTTAGGCAATTTGCCCAAACCGCTTGAAAAAATTGTATTTGAATTATTTTATCCGATTTATCTGATAAAATTTAACAAAGAAAAAAAATACATCGCAATGCGGTTAAAAAAGGCAAATTTGCCAATTCGTCCAAAAGATGTGTATAAAAATCTCTTTTTCAATGGTCTAGCCAGCCTGCGTTTTTTAAAAGGCAAAGAGAAGATCGGTTTTGAAAATCTGCCGCTTGCTCAAAATGAAATCAATAAAGGAAACCCAATCATTTTTGCCAGCATCCACTTAGGCGCATTTGAAATATTGCATAGAGGGCTGCCTGTGACTAGTAGAATTAATTTGGTAGTTTCTGAGTTTAAGAATAAAAAGCTTGATGAACTTTTAACTAGCCTGAGGGGGAGGCAAAATATAAAAATAGTTAAGGATTATGAGCTTTCCAAGGTATTGAAAAACATTATTCGCAACAAAGAAATTTTAGCCATCATGACAGACCAGTCAAAACACGGCGGTGAAAATTTTGAAATTTTAGGTGCTCAAGTTCCGCTATTTTTAAAGCTACCTGTTATGGCTAATAGAATGGGCGCAAGCCTAGTGTTTTTCAGAGCTTTTAGAAAAAATGATTCTCATATCATTCGCTTTGAACATGTTTACCCGCCGCAATCGGAAATTAATAAAGGCGAAATAGCAAAAATGATTGAAAGCTGGATTTTAGAATACCCTGAGCAATGGGCATGGAATTATTCAAATCAAGCGTTTTCTACATTTATACCGTATAGGATTTAGCAAAATACGGGAGAGTTTATGCCAATTTGCGATAAATGCGTTTTTTCCAACGGCGGTAAGGTCTTTGGCTATTGATAAGCAAAGCGTGATGGAGATTTTGCAACCGTCCTCTTAATTTTTTTTAGAAATTTCTACCTTATTCTGCGCCAAGGATTTTTTATTATCTACCATTGCGACGCCTCGGCATTAACCTTTATTTTTGGAGACCGCTTTATGGATAGCAATAAAATCCAGTTGTTTGAAAACAGAAAAGTTCGTTCTGTTTGGGATGCAGAAAAAGAAGAATGGTTCTTTTCTGTGGTAGATGTAGTAGCTGTGCTGACGGAGCAAGCTACCCCTAGAAGCGCTAGCACGTATTGGGCTGTGCTTAAAACTCGCCTTGCAGAAGAAGGAAATCAACTGCTTACAAATTGTAAGCAGTTGAAGATGACTGCAACAGACGGCAAAGAAAGATTAACCGATGTTGCCACAACCGAGCAGCTTTTCCGCCTAATTCAATCCATCCCTTCACCCAAAGCAGAGCCCTTTAAGTTGTGGCTCGCAAAAGTTGGCAATGAACGGCTAAACCAAATGCAAGATCCGGAAAAATCAATTAAGCAAGCCATGCAAGACTATAAAAAACTCGGCTATTCGGACAACTGGATAAATCAAAGGCTAAAAAGCATAGAGGTTCGCAAGGAGTTGACGGACGAATGGAAGGGCAAAGGCTTGAAAGAAGAAGTTCATTTTGCGGCATTGACAGATATAATAACCAAAACTTGGTCTGGCAAAACGACAAAAGAGTACAAGCAGTTTAAGAATTTGAAAAAAGAAAGTTTGCGTGACAATATGACAAACACGGAACTTGTGCTGAATATGCTTGCAGAACTTTCAACGAAAAGCATTTCTGAATCGTCGAACCCAAAAACATTGAAGGAGCATAAAAACGTGGCTAGACGCGGCGGCAACATTGCTAAAGGTGCTCGTGCAAAACTTGAAAAGGAAACCGGCAGAACGGCAATTTCTAATTTGAACGCAAAAACCGGGATGTTGATTAGGTAGAACTTTTCACCGCATAAAATCTGTTCTTGCCCAGGGCTCCGCTTTTGGAATTTCAATGCCGGCTTTTTTGCCTGCCTCAATACATTTCAAAAGCCAGGCCATATTCGCGCCTAAGCGACGCATGGTTTGCATTCCTTCTAAATCTTGTTTAACTTGCTCTGGGTTTGAGCCGTGAACCATATTCCAATACTGTGAAGAAACTATTGGCATATTGCTTATTGTGAAATATTTGTTCAATTGGTCAAACGCGGCAGTCGCGCCGCCTCTGCGGCTGCTCGTTATGGCAGCAGCGGGTTTGTTAGCTAAATTTGCTCTAGCTGAGTAAAAAAGCCTGTCCATAAAGGAAATGATTTTCCCGCCTGCGCCTGCAAAATGAACCGGCGAGCCAAACACAAAGCCGTCTGCCGTTTTGGATAACTCGGCAAATTCGTTTACAATATCATCTGTTTTACACTTGCCCTTTTCAAAGCAAAACCCACAAGCACTGCAACCGGGCACTGCATCGCTTCCAAGCTGGAAAATTTCTGTTTCCATTCCGTTTTTGTTTAATTCGCTTGCAACTTCGCAAAGAGCAGTATATGTGCAACCATTTTTACGCGGGCTACCATTTATTAAGATGACTTTCATGGGGGTAAGGTAGAAAATTCTTAGCATGAGATTTTACTTCTCTTTTCGCCTGTTCCCAAGATTTTTTAAGCAACATATCCGGCATAATATCGCTTTCAGCATCGTCAAAATAAGTTATGCTTTTCAATGCCATAAAAATAGAACCATCATTGTACTTTGAAGAATAAAAATCGAAAATCTCTTTGAGAGAAAATTTTTGCAACAAAAATGCAATATCTATAAAATCTTTTTTGGTACCTCTGCCTATTATTGCGGCTATTTTCATAGCGGCTATATCACGAATACCTGCCAGCAAAATACCATCTTCACATATCGCACTATCTATCCAAGGGTATTTATAGTTGACGAAATCAACTTTTATTCCATTCACCAAATAAACATGAATATTCTTTGATTCAGATAAAATTGTAAGTTCTGCAAATTCCTTTATTTCATCTATTAAATCTTGAATTTCAAAATCAAGCTCACCAAAAAAATCCAAATCTATGGATTTTCGATGGCCAATTTGCAAAGCAAGAGCCGTTCCGCCTACAAGGCGGGTTTTTGATAGCAAAGGCATATTCTGCAACTTTTTTAAGAGCTGAAATGTGCTTTGTTCAACTGTTGATAATTGTAACATCTAAACTCTTCTCTCGGTGTTTGTGAAATAGTGGCGATATAAGATAAGGCTTTTGGCTCCAGCTCTCTTAGATTTTTTGCTATTTCTGCAATTTTTTCAATGCCATAATAATTTTTAATAAAAAACCAATCGTCTATCAATCCATATTCCAAAACCCTCTTCACTATAAACTGCGGATATTTATCCAAATCCACACTGCTTTTAGGAACATCCCAAAACAGATGTGAAGAAAAATTACTTGAATGTTGCGCTTTCATGGGGGTAAGATAGAAATTTCACCATTACTCCTCGCAATAAAGCCCATACTTTCTACAAAAATCATCATAATCAACAAATATAAAAGCGGCAGGAAGGCTTGCAAACATACCAAATCCTTTTTCATTTTTAGTATAATCAAAATCAATAGAGGCATAATAAACAAGACCTGCCCATAACTTTCCACGCCAACCATAATGGTTATTTGCGCTGTATGGAAATCTGTAATAAAGCCCGTGTGAATAACCTAAAACACCCATACCCACTTGCGCTTCTCCATAAAGTTCAACGCTTTTTACGCCTATTTCTATACCAGTATCTACGCCACAAAAACAAAGAGTCCAAAAACTTGTTTCTGCGTAAAATCTAACATCATTGCTACTTGGGAAAACTTTTATCCCTATACTAAAAAGCTGCACAGTTTTTACTTGTGCAAAGCAAAGCGAGAAGCTAAAACATATAAGCAGTAAAATTAATTTTTTCACCGCCACCGCTCTAAACGTCCCATTCCTCTTGTGAAAAGCCATGCTAGAAATCTGTTATGCCCGGACTCTATCATTTTTTTGCGACAAAATTCCTGAAACTCTTTTAAAGATACATCACCGCCAACAAAGGCTCCGTTTTGATAGCAATAAGAACAGTATTTCTCATTCTTTGTACCGTCTGCATTTGTGCCGCCGCCTTCGGGATCTTTTTTAAGCGGCATCCCGCAACTTTGGCAAAATTTTTGTGCTGGCATTTTTGGCCTCCATGGTAAAGATGTTTTGGGTAAGATAGAAACTTTCTGTTGAATCAACTATTGCTGGAATATTTTCCTTGCCCTTTACGGACTTTTGTGAAGAAAGTAAACGACGATAATATCCGCTTTTTATATTGCGTTCAAGAGTAGAGACACTCCAATTTTCAGTAGCAGCTTCTTGTAAATAATAGTCTCGCTCCTGTGGGTTACCAAGCCGCATTATGCGGGTATAAAGCGACCATGCAAGATTCCCTACACGGTGCGTAGGGAATTCGGGAAATGTTAGGTAAAATCTGCGCATATTCTGCAAATTTGCCTCAGAAAAGCCTTTGCCAAAAATACCCGTTAGATATCGCGAAAGATTTTCTATCAGTTTTTCGCCATAATCCGCTCTTTCTTTGCCTTTTTGTTCTTGTTTCACTATGCGGCAACCGATATTCCAGTACGTTTCTACCATAACGGAATTAATTGCACGATATGTATTGCTACGCGCCGATGTAAGTAATTCGGCAACTTCTGCGAAGAATTTGTTATCTTGTTTTGCTATATTTGCCATAGATATCTGCTAGAAAATTTCACCGCCAACAAAAGCTTGTGCCACCGCTTTCGGGATCTTTTTTAAGTGGCATCCCGCAACTTTGGCAAAATTTTTGTGCTGGCATTTTTAGCCTCCGTGGTAAAGATGTTTTGTGGTAAGATAGAAAATTCTATATTCAAGCGCTATGCACAGCAATAAAATTCAGCTGTTTGAGCAGCAAAAAGTCCGTTCTGTTTGGGATGAAACCGCAGAAAAATGGTGGTTTTCAGTACTCGATGTAATTACCATTTTAACCGATCAACCCGACTATAAAAAAGTTAGGAGTTATTGGAAGTGGTTAAAAGGCAAGCTGGCGGAGGAAGGTAACGAGTTGGTTAGTATTACTAACCAACTGAAAATGCCTGCTAGCGATGGTAAAAATTATTTAACTGATGTAGCTGATACCGAGCAAGTCCTGCGGCTTATCCAGTCTATCCCTAGCAAAAAAGCCGAACCCTTCAAAATGTGGCTTGCAAGAGTGGGCAGAGAGCGAATTGATGAAACGATTGACCCCGAGCTGTCTATTGAACGTGCAATTCAAAATTACAGAAAATTGGGCTATTCGGAGAGTTGGATAAATCAAAGAATAAAATCTATAGAAGTCCGCAAAGCATTAACCGATGAGTGGGACAAAGCAGGCGTGAAGCCAGGTGCGGAATATGCTTATTTGACCGATTTAATGACAAAAACTTGGAGCGGAATGACAACCAAGCAATATAAAAAACATAAAAATTTGAAGAAAGAAAACTTGCGCGACAATATGACAAATTTGGAGCTAATTGTAAATATGCTTGCAGAAGCAACAACAACTGAGTTATCAACAAAAAGCAAGCCAAAGAATTTATCGCAAAGCGCAGAAACAGCAAAGATAGGTGCTACTGTGGCAAAGAATGCTAGAATGGATATTGAGAAGCGTGGTGGAAAAGTTATAAGTCCGCAAAATGCAAAGCAACTTGGCAAAAGAATTTTG